>JBOGMR010000774.1:0-2901 GCA_050746825.1 Bryobacteraceae bacterium
GCTTTGCAGTCCGTGTTCTGATACTTCCTGTTGACCGCGTCGCGGGCAGCGTCCAAATGCTGGGCGTCGACGTCGCAAACCGCGACCACTTGCGCGCCGGGTTCGTCCGCGAAGCTGGCGACGTTCGCCGATCCCATCCAGCCCGTGCCGATGCACCCGACGGTAATCCGCTCGCCCGCAGGAACGGCCGCGGCCGCAGCCCACTTGAGGAACTGCCGCCTGCTGGTGACCGTCATGCCCCAACCGCTCCGACCCGCCACGGACTGCGCATCGGCCGTGACAATCTGCGGCTCGCCTGCGCCTCTCCGGCGAAATCCTCTTTGGCAGGATCCCAGCGCAACTTGCGTCCCAGGCGGACCGCAATGTCGCCCATCTGGCAAATCATCTCGTCGTGCGCGGCCGCTTCGATCGGTGAAATCGTCGGCTGCCCGGTCCGGACGGCATCGAGAAAATTCCGCTTATGGTCATTGCTGGCCATGACGCGCGCGCCACTGGGCTCTCTGAAATTTCGCAGCAGGAATGCCGGATGGGACTTCATTCCCTCGCGGCTCACCCAGATCCACCCCTCGCTTCCGATCAGGACGACGCTGTTGCCTTCACCTGTCCAGTAGGATGCGTAGCGCTTCATCGCCTCGGCACGGTTCAGGAAGTGGATCTTGACGCCATTCGCGTATGCGTATTCGATTTCCCAGGTCGCGATCGTGTCGCGAATATCGTCGTAGAGCGTGCCGGCGCCTTCCACGCTGATGGGAGTGGTGTGATCGGAGTTGTTCGCCCACTGCGCGAAGTCGATGTCGTGGACTCCCCACGATCCGCCGATACTGCCCAGACCGTAGTCGTAGATCGCGAGCCAGATCAACGACGCGCGCAGCTCGCTGTACGGCGCCCACGGCGCGGGTCCCAGCCACATGTCCCAATCGAAACCCGCCGGCACAGGCCCGGGCTTCTCCATCTGCCTGCTGCCGCCCGGACCAGAGCAGCCAATCACGATTTTCTGAAGCTGGCCAAGCTTGCCGCCGCGCGCCAGCTCGCACGCCGTGCGGAAGTACGCAGAGGAGCGCTGCTGCGTGCCGAACTGAAAGACCACGCCGGAGCGCTGCACCGCCTCGCGCGCCGCTTTCGCCTCGGCAACCGTGAGCGCGAGCGGCTTTTCGCAATAGATGTGCTTGCCGCGGCGGGCGGCTTCCGCACTGATAATCGGGTGCCAACGCTCGCCAGTCGCAATCATGACGGCGTCGATGTCTTTGCGGTCGAGCATCTCGCGAAAGTCATTGTGCGTCGTGCAGGCCTGATCGGCGTAGGTCTTGTCGACGAGCGCTTTGTGCTGTTCGCGGCGCGACTGCTGCACATCGCAGATCGCCGTCACGCGGGCGTCCTGGTGACGCAGAAAACTCCTGAGATTTCCGCTGCCCATTCGTCCGGCCCCGATGCAGCCCACCGTAATGCGATCGTTGGCTCCCCGTGCGGTAGCGGGCACGATCGCCGGAAAGGCGATCGCTGTTTTGAGAAATGCGCGTCGGTCCATGCATCCGAATCATACTGCGCCGGAAGATGCGGTTCAAGACGGTATAATCTTCAACGAAAGGGCGTGTGCCGTTGCCGCAAAGAATTCTGTTGCTTTCCGTCACGTTCGCGGCCGTCATCGGCTGCGCGCAAACGCCGGCTCCCATCGGACGTCTGCCCGAATGGGGACGCATCCGCACCGCGGCAGCCCCGATCCTCGGACTGCGCGTAGGTCTCTCCGCCAGCACCTTCCCGCAGCTCACGCTCGCTGAACTTGCCGCCAAGGCCGGCGCGTCCGGACTGCTGTGGATCGCCGCTTCCAGCGAGCAGAGAGTCAGCCTGGAGATTCCCAAAAAATTCGATCACCGCCTGGCGCCCGGCGAGGTGACCTATGTGAAAGACATGCTGCGCGCCGCCAACGTTCGAATGCCGGTCTATCAGGTCAACGCGATCGGCCCTGACGAGGCCGCGACCCGCAAGATATTCGAATTCGCGAAAAGCCTCGGCGTCGAAACGATCTCTGCGATGGCTGAGCCGGCGGAGCCCACGCTCGTCGGCAGACTGTCGAGCGAATACGGAATCTCGGTGGGGCGGCCGGGCGACAACCGGGCCAGCTCGAATGCGCCTCGCGTTAGTACGGCCGTCTTAACGGAGCACCTGCGCAAAATCTGCAGCCAGGAGCCGAAACCATCGCTTTTATCCGTCGAGCCGGCCTCTGTCGAAGAGCTCGAACGAGCCCTGCAACCGCTCATGGCCGAACGTGTCGCCCAGATCGCCCGCACGTCGGCGATCCGCGGCCCCGATCGCCTGCCGCCGGAAGACCGGAAAAAGATTGAAGCAGCCCTACCCGACGCCGCCGCAGCCGCGCCAAAAAAACCGAGAAGGCTGCTCGTCATCGATCTCAATGCCGGATATCCGGGACACCGTTCTATCCCGCATGCCAACCTGACACTTGAGTTGCTGGGCAAGAAAACCGGCGCGTTCGAGACAATGTTCAGCAACGACCTGGACAATCTGAAGCACGATAAGATCCGCCAGTTCGATGCCGTGTACCTGAACAACACCGTGGGCATGATTCTCGTCGATCCGGAAGTGCGCGAGAGCCTGATGCGTTTCATCCGTGAAGGCGGCGGCCTCGGCGGGAACCACGCCACGAGCCACGCTTCGATGGACTGGACCGAATTCGGCGACATGCTCGGCGCACGAGGCGGCACACATCGCGACCCCACCGAGCGCGCCACCGTCAAGATCGACGATCCTGCCAGCCCCCTCACCGCGGCGTTCAGCGGCCGGCCCTTCGTCCATGAAGACGAATTCTTCCGTTTCGCGCCCGGACCTTTCTCGCGCGAAAAATTGCGAGTGCTGCTCAGCATGGATATCGAGAGGACCGACCTGAAC
>JBOGMR010000775.1:0-2983 GCA_050746825.1 Bryobacteraceae bacterium
CCCCACTTCGAGCCGCGCGCTAAGTCGGTCATCTTTCTGTTCATGGATGGCGGCGTTTCGCACATCGACACCTTCGATCCCAAGCCTCGCGTGCAAAAAGAGAGCGGGGAGTCGCTGCCGTTTTCACGCCCGAAACACGTGCGGGCGGTGAGCACCGCGCTCTACGGATCGCCGTTCGAATTCGCGCGCCACGGCCAGTCCGGCGCTGATGTTTCCAGCCTATTCCCGGAAGTTGCGCAGTGCGTGGACGATCTTTGCATTGTCCGCTCCATGGTCGCGGACCATTCCGAGCACACTGCCGCGAATTATTTCATGCACAGCGGGTCTGGCCTCCAGGGCCGCCCCAGCCTGGGAGCGTGGGTTACGTATGGCCTTGGCAGCCTGTCGCGCAATCTGCCCGGATACGTCGTACTCGATACCGGAATGATCCCGCCGGGCGGGCTCGATATTTTCGGGAGCGGTTTCCTGCCCGCCAGCTATCAGGCCTCGCTTTTCCGCCGGGGACGGCAGCCGGTGGCGGACATTGTTCCGCGTGAGACTTCGCCGTCTGCGCAGCGGGCAAAACTGGATCTACTGCGCGATTTGGATCGCGGCGCGCTGGCGCGGTACCACCACGTCACAGAGATGGAAGCGGCGGTGGCGAACTACGAGCTGGCCTTCCGTATGCAGTCTGCGGTACCCGAGCTCTCCGACATTTCGGGAGAATCGGAAGCCACCCGGAAAATGTATGGGCTTGACGAAAGTGAAACCGAGGAGTTTGGCCGCTCCTGTTTGCTGGCGCGACGCCTGGTGGAGCGCGGAGTCCGCTTTATCGAACTGCTGTCGCCGCCGCGCGAAGGCGCTGATCGTTGGGATCAGCACGCGAAGCTGAAGTACGGCCACTCAGTGAATGCGAAAGCGACGGACAAGCCGATCGCCGCGCTACTGCGGGACTTGAAAGCGCGCGGCATGCTGCGCGACACGCTGGTGCTGTGGGGCGGCGAGTTCGGTCGCACGCCCACGGCGCAGGGTAGCGGTGAGAACGTCGGACGCGATCATCATCCTTATGGATTCACGATGTGGCTCGCCGGCGCCGGTGTCAAGCCGGGCCTCATCTATGGTGCGACTGACGAGTACGGTTACTACGCGATTGAGAACCGCGTGCATGTGCACGACCTCCACGCGACGCTGCTCCGTCTGCTAGGGTTCGACCACACGCGGTTGACGTACCCGTTCAGCGGCCGGGAAGTGCGACTGACCGATGTGCACGGCGAGGTCGTCCAGTCGATTCTGGCGTGAACAGGCTCCCTCGCCCGGGGCACGGGCTTATGTCGAGCGAGTAATTGGCTCGATCTGGCCCGAATGCCTGGAGTAGGTGATCGAATCGCCGGCCTAACTAAGTCCGAACATCTGCCATTCCGTGCCGGCTGGCTCAGAGAAACCTGGTCGAAATGCGCTCGCGAACATTCGATCGCGCTTGAGGCAAGGCGGTCTTCGCGACGCGACTCAGAGCCCGACGGCGCCGGCGGCTGAGCCAACCATCGCGACCGGGAAGATGTCGTTCGTCATCGTCATAGGTTGGCGCGACCTGTGGACGCTCTTCAAGCCGGACTAGAGAATCCATTGGCGTAACGGCGCCGGCCTGCGCTGTTTTTTGCCGGGTTTGGAATTCACCGGCCGGTTGCGTCGTCATTTCGGAAAGCACTCGCGTACCCATAACCTTGCGCGCTCGGCCGGAGTCCTTATAATTAGGGCACATGCAGTTTAAGAAGAAATGGCTCAAGCCGACGGCTGGAATGGTGGCCCTCGGCTTGGCGGGCTTGGTCTGGGTCGAGTACGTTCACCCCCACACCATCGATCGCAATGAAGTCGTCTCGCGGCTTCGCGACAACATTCGTCAGGCACTGGACCGCGCGGGCTTAAGCGAGGACGAGAAGCGAGCGTTCCACAACGCGATGGGAGCTGCTCGCAAGCTCGGCCAGGCGCGTCGCGAAGGCAAGCCGGTTGACGAAACCGCATTACGCTCGGCGCAGCAGACCCTCCGCGCCTCGTTCGATCGCCTGCGTCCGGAAGACCGCGAGCGCATCCGGAGCGACGCGGATCTGCTTCGGAAACAGCAGCGCTTCCGCATGTTTCAGATTCGGCAGGCGCGCATCGAAGCCTTTTCCGAGCAGTTCGGCTTTCCACTGGGACTGCTGGCTGAGATGGCCGTGTCGGACGCGCGGACGCCGTAGCTCCAGCCAATGCCCCCGCCTTATTAGTCAGACGCCGTTCACATGAAAGCATTGCTCTGCGGTATTCTGTCTATGTTGTGGCGGCTCCGGAAGCTGTGCTGACGCACCTCCGAATCGGGTCAACTTTCGCAGGGCGTTATCAGATTCTCGAACTGCTCGGTGCGGGCGGTACAAGCTCGGTGTACAAAGTTCGCGACGAGCTCGCCGGCGAGACCATAGCGCTGAAGGTGATTAAGCCTGTCGCGGCGCAGGATCCCAGACTGCTCGCCAACTTCAAGCGTGAGCTGGCGCTTGCGCGCAAGATCTCGCATCCAAACGTTATCCGCATTTACGACATCGGCGAACACGAGGGTTTGCTCTATATCGTCATGGAGCTGGTCGACGGACGCACTCTCGCCGGCGTGGCCGCCCATATTGGCCGGTTGACGCTCGAGGAATTCCTGCCGATCGCACGCCAGGTGTGCCAGGCGCTCGAATGCGTGCACGCCGCCAATATCGTCCATCGCGACGTGAAACCGGCCAATCTGGTGCTGCGGCCCGACGGCGCAGTGAAGCTGATGGACTTCGGCATCGCGCGGTACATGTCGGACGAAATGACGGCCGGCCCGATGTTCGGAACTCCGGCATACATGTCGCCCGAGCAGCTCATGAGGCGCGCGCTCACGCCGGCCTCCGATGTGTACGCTCTGGGCGCGATGTGTTACGAGTTGCTGTCTGGGCGCAAGCCGTTCGAAGACCAGAGTCTGGCGCAGCGCTGCACGGCGCAGCCG
>JBOGMR010000776.1:0-3317 GCA_050746825.1 Bryobacteraceae bacterium
GCCGCCTTCACCCTGCACCGGCTCGACAACGATCGCGGCAATCTCATCGGCCGGAGCGATCGTCTTGATCAGTTGATCCTCGATTACCTTCGCGCATTCGACGGCGCAAGTGTCGGGCGTCCTGCCGTAGGCGCAGCGGTAGCAATATGCGTAGGGTACGTGGTGAACGCCGGGGACTAGGGGCCCGAAGCCGCGCCGCTGCACGGCCTTGCTGGCGGTGAATGAAAGCGACCCCATGGTGCGTCCGTGGAACGCGCCCGTGAATGCAATGAAACGCTGGCGGCCCGTGTGGTACCGCGCCAGCTTCACGGCTGCTTCCATGGCCTCGGTACCGGAGTTGCCGAACGAGACGCGCCTCGCCACGCCGCCCGGCGCCAGCGCCGCCAGCTTCTCCGCCAGCTCCACCAGATTCTCGTAGTAGAAATCGGTGCCCGACATGTGAATCAGGCGGGCTGCCTGCTCCTGGATCGCGGCCACCACTTTCGGGTGGCAGTGGCCGGTCGCGACCACCGCAATGCCGGCGTTGAAATCGAGCAAGCGGTTGCCGTCGACATCTTCGACGATCGCGCCCTCCCCGCGCTGCGCGACGAGAGGATAATCGCGCGTGTAGGACGGCGATATCACGCGCTCGTCCCGCTCGATAATCTGCCGCGCATTGGGCCCCGGCAGCGGACCGTGAATGTGCGGCAAGTCCGCGCGGACCACATCAGCCAGTGTCGTCATGAATCAAACCTCCAGCCTGTAACTTGGGAGACAGAAAGATCCGCGGCGGGTCGTTTTAGTCGGAGCCAAACAGGCCGGGACGTGCATTCGAAGGCCGGCTGCTCATACCTTCAGTTTAGCACCGCTATGTTACGCTGACATCAGGAGCCCAAACTGTGCCGGCGATTGAGACCACGCCGCTGCCGCTGATCGAAGGGGAACGCCTCACGCGCGAAGAATTCCTCCGGCGATGGGAAGCCCTCGCGAACGTAAAGCGCGCCGAACTGATCGGAGGTGTCGTCTATTTGCCCTCTCCCACGTCCGTCTCTCACGGTGCTAGCGACAACGCCGCAAACTGGTTCCTAGCCCACTATGCAATCCATACTCCGGGCTGCGAGGCTCTGGCAAACGCGACATGGCTCATGCTCGAAGACGCTCCGCAACCCGACACTGTGTTGCGTATTCTGCGTGAACATGGCGGCCAGTCGAGAGTTGAAGGCAAGTATGCAGCGGGCGCTCCCGAACTGGTTATCGAGGTATCAGTTACTACGAAGTCTTCCGATTTCGGAGCGAAGCTCGAGCTGTACCGGCAGGCGCGGGTCATCGAGTATCTTTCGGTGCTCATGAGCGAGCGCCGGGTGATCTGGCGGCGCCTATCCGGCGACGCCTTTGTCGCGATCGAGCCCCTTGTGGATCATGTACTGGCCGGCCGTCAACTTGGTGGGCGCCTATCCGGCGACGCCTTTGTCGCGATCGAGCCCGGTCCCGACGGAATTCTCCGGTCGGTAGTCTTTCCCGGCCTCTGGCTTGACCCGAATGCCCTGCTGGATCGCAGGTTGCCCCGCGTTCTGGAAGTGCTTGACCAAGGCCTCAAATCCCCGGAGCACGCCGCCTTCGTCGCCGAACTTGCGCGCCGCCGCGTCCCTTGAGTTATCCTCTCGTCGCAGTCGTCGGCCCCACAGGTTCCGGCAAGAGTGATCTCGCCCTGTGCCTGGCCCAGGAATTCCAGGGCGAGATCGTCAACTGCGATTCCATACAGCTCTACCGCCACTTCGACATCGGCGCCGCGAAACTTCCGGAGTCCGCGCGACGTAGCGTACCTCACCACTTGATCGATGTCCTCGACCCCAATGAAACGTTCACCGCAGGAGAATTCGCACGACGCGGCCGCGCCGCGCTTTCCGGCATACGCGCTCGCGGCCTCCTCCCCATCGTCGCCGGCGGCACCGGGTTCTACCTCCGCGCCCTGATCGACGGCCTGTTCGCGGGACCGCAGCGCGACGAAGCTCTTCGCGCCCGCCTGGCAGCGCGCGAGCGGCGCAAGCGCGGCTCGATCCACCGCCTGCTCAACCGCTTCGATCGCGCCGCCGCGCTCGCAATTCATCCTAACGACGTACCCAAAGTCATCCGTGCGCTCGAGGTCTGCCTCGTCACGCGCCGCCCTCTGACCGAGTGGTTCGCCACCGGACGCGATGCGCTTGAAGGATTCCGCATTCTGAAGATCGGCCTGTCGCCGCCGCGCGAAGTTCTCTACGAACGCCTCGATCAGCGCTGTCAGAATATGTTCGAAAGCGGCCTGATCGACGAAGTTCGAAGCATTCTCGATCTCGGCTTCTCCCCCACATCCAAACCCTTTGAGTCCCTGGGCTACAAACAGGCCTTACAACTCATCCAAGGCGAGTTGAGCATCGAGGAGGCCGTCTACCACGCGAGCCAAGCCACGCGCCGCTACTCCAAGCGCCAGCTCACCTGGTTTCGTGCCGGCGCCGCAGTCGAATGGATCTCCGGCTTCGGGCATGACGCCGCCATACAGGCCGACGCCATCGCGCGTGTCCGCCGCTTGCTCGAATCCGTCGCGTCCGAGCGATAATGGAAGCTTCTATGCGCAGCAGTCTCATCCTGCCGTTAGTATTCGTGCCGCTCCTGGCACAGCACGAGAACGAAGGCGACGCGAAAAAGAAGAAGCACCCCTCCATCGGCAATCCCGTGGCGATCGCGGCGGGCAAGAAACTTTTCGCCGGATCATGCGGCGTCTGTCACGGACCTGCCGGTCAAGGCGGGCGCGGGCCGAACCTCCGCGAGCGCAACGCCTGGCATCCGCTCGACGACGACGCGCTTTTCAAAACCATCCGCGACGGTGTGCCCGGCTCCGAAATGCCCAAGGCCAACGTACCCGAGGACCAACTCTGGCAGCTCGCCGCGTTTGTCCGTGCGCTGACGGCGCCTGCCGCCGACACTCCCGTCGCCGGAAATGCGGCGGCGGGCGAAGCGTTGTTCTGGGGCAAGGCCAATTGCGGCTCCTGTCACCTCATCCGCGGACGAGGTGGCCGGCTCGGTCCCGATCTCACCGACGCGGGCGGAACCCTGCCTGTCGAGCACATGCGCGAGGCCGTGCTCGACCCCAACGCCAACGTCAATACCGGATACCGCGCGGTGAGCGTCGTCCGCAAAGACGGACGCAAGGTCGAAGGCGTCGCTCGCAACTTCACAAACTACTCCATCCAGATTCAGGACAGCCAGGGTAATCTTCACCTGCTCTCCACCGCCGACCTCCGTGAAGTCCGCATTTCCAAGAAATCGCCCATGCCCGCCGACTACGGCAAGCGTCTCACGCC
>JBOGMR010000777.1:0-5925 GCA_050746825.1 Bryobacteraceae bacterium
ACTCCCTGGTGGACCCATTCCCGCAAGGTTTCGCGGCCCCCGAGGGCGCCGCCGCCGGTCCGTTCGCTGGGATCGGCAACGGTGTCGGGTTCAATCCACGGCGCTATAAGATTCCGCGCACCTACCAATACTCATTCGGCTTCCAGCGAGAGATGCCGTGGGGAATTGTGGCCGACGTATCGTTCTCGGGCAACAAGCAGATTTATGCGACGTACGGCTTCGATATGAACTGGCCTGAGGGCTCGGCGGGCTTAACTTTGCAGAATCGAGCGATCGCCGAACCGCAGTTCTTCAGCACGACGGTGAATAATCCGTTCTTTGGGATTCTGCCTTCGACGTCCGGGCGCGGCGCCAGCCCGACCATCGGCCGCAGCGGCCTGATGCAGCTCTTCCCGATGTGGGGCGGGATGAGCAACGACGGACTGCAAGCAGCGGGCTATCGCGCCGAGCAGCTTCAAGTGGGCGTGCAGAAGCGAGCCTTTGGCGACTCGAGAAGAACTGGCGTGATGACTTGGATCCTGTCCTGGACCTTCGGCAAAGAGTACGAGAAGAACCATCGGCTGGGTGCGGGCTGGGATACGACGCAGCCGCTGTATTACGAGATCAGCAACCAGGACAAGACGCACAGCTTCAGTTTCAGCGGGGTTTGGGATCTGCCGTTCGGAAAGGGCCGCCGGTTCGGAAACAGCAGTGGGGCGCTGGCCGATCGCTTGATCGGCGGGTGGAAGGCGGACTGGATTTTTACCTACGTGTCCGGGTATCCGCTCGGCTGGCCGAACCTCATCAATCGCTGCGGCGAGTGGCATGCCAAGGAGCAGAACGAGAATTCGTGGTTCAACAACGACAAGTCCTGCTACGCACAACAGCCGCCCAACACGCTGCGCTATCTGCCCGATCGCTTCCCGGGCACGATCCGCGAGCACCAGAGGCCGCAGATCAATGCGGCCGTGTCGAAGGACATCAGCTTCGGCGAGCGCTATAAGCTCAATCTCAAGGGTGAGGGCTTTAATGTCAGCAACACGCCGATCCGGACGAATCCGAACACCGATTTGAACAGCGCGGATTTCGGCAAGCTCGGATTCAGCCAGAGAAATTTTCCGCGGTTCTTCCAACTCGCGGCGAAGTTTTATTTCTAACGTGACTCGACGGACAGTAGTGGTCGGGGCGCTCGCCACACCTCTGCTGGCGGCGCGCGAACCGCGTGTGCTGAAGCACGTGGTGGTCTACCGCGAGTCCGGGCGCTTCGGCGGCTGGCCCGCGAACCACGGCATCTGGTCGTGGGGCGATGAAATTCTGGTGGGCTTCAGCGCAGCGTATTTCAAGAAGCGGGAATGGATGTACCATCAGGCGGATCCCGCCAAACCCGAGATGCCGGCCTTCGCGCGCAGCCGGAATGGCGGCGACACCTGGACCGTGCGGGAAGCGCCGGAGCAGATGCTGCCTCGATGGGGCGGAAAGCCCGGCGCGGCGCTCGGCCAGCCCATCGACTTCACGCATCCCGGATTCGCGTGGACGCTCCGGTTCAACGACGTGAACATCGGACCGACGGTTCACTGGTACAGCCTCGACAAAGGCGCCACTTGGCGCGGACCGTTCGAGCTTCCATCGCTCGGTCTCAAAGGCATTGCGGGACGCCCCAACTATCTCGTTTTCGGCAAAAGCGACGCCATGCTGTTTCTAACGGCGGCCAAGGGCAACGCACGCGAAGGCCGCCCGTTCTGCGCGCGGACACGCGATGGCGGCATCACCTGGGAATTCGTCTCCTATATTGGTCCGGAGCCGCCGGGGTTCGCGATCATGCCGGCTGCTGTGGCATTGGCAAATGGAACACTCGTTGCCGCCGTCCGGCTGCGCGAAAGCGGTTCGCCGCAGCGGGATTGGATCGATACGTATTCGTCGGGCGATGAGGGGAAGACGTGGACGAAACTTCCGGCGGCCGTCGAGGCCACGGGGCGAGGCGGCAATCCCGCAGCTTTGGTGCGCCTTGGCGACGGACGGCTCTGCGCGGCGTACGGTTATCGTGCGGAGCCTTACAGCATGCGCGCGCGGATGAGTGCCGACGGCGGCCGGTCGTGGGGCGATGAAATTTTCCTGCGCCGCGGCGGGAAGGCGCCGGATCTCGGTTATCCGCGGTCCGTCGTGCGGGCTGACGGGAACATCGTCACGGTCTATTACTTCAACGACGATGTGCACAATGAGCGATTCATTGAAGCCGTCATCTGGGACCCGGGGACGGCGGCGTAAGCTCTTTTGCGGCTCGCGGTACTCGCCGGGCTGATAGCCCGGTTGCGGCCAAAATGGCCGCCCCACTAAGCACTCGGAATCAGGAAGTTTGGTGATGGTTTCTGGAAAGGGTACACTGAAGTCATTCGGCCGCCGTCTTGCTCTCGGCCACGCGGAACAGAAACACGAGGGACTCCATGAAACAATTCTGCCTTCTGGCAACATTGCTGTCGATCGCCGCACCGGTTTCGGCCCAACTCACGGCCGATCAAAAGGTCGTGGATCTTCAAAGCCTGGCGTCGTTGTATGCCAAGAACTACGCGCCCTACGAATGGAAACGAGATACGCAGAGGTTCGATCTCCTGAACCTGACTCCATGGCTCGACCGGGCGCGGCGAAGCAAAGACGATATCGAGTTCTTTGAAGTGGCCGCTCAGTATGTTGCCAGCCTTAACGACGTTCATTCGCAGTACCTGGTGCCCTCGGATTTCGTCGCCGACCTCAGCTTCACAGTCGACTTGTACGACGGCAAGGCCCTCATCGACGAGATCATCCGCTCGAACCTGCCGGTGCGCGAGTACCCGTTCGAAGTTGGCGACGAGCTGATCTCGGTCGACGGCAAGACGGTGGAGGAGTGGCTCACGGAATTCGGCAAGTACTCCGTCTTCGGGAATTCCCGCAGTACACGGCGATACAACGCGCAACTCATCACGCTGCGCTTCCAAAGCCTGTATCCGCGCGCGCATGAAATTGGCGGCAAAGCGGCTGTAGTGGTGCGACGGCGCACTGGCAACCTGGAGACCTACTCGATCGTGTGGGACAAGTTCGGCGAGCCGGTGACGTTCGTAGGCCCGGTGCTTTCGCCGCGAATGAGTTCCGCCAAGGGGCGGATGGCAGACGGCGAGACGGAAGGCGAAGATGAAGGTGAAAGTGAAACCGAGGAGCGGCTCCCGCGCTACATGCGCTCCTGGCTGCAGCGGCAGACGCATCGATTGCCGGATGCGCGTAGCGTTCGCGGCGTCGAGGACACGCCGCCGGTGTTCGCCATGCCTGCCAATTTCCGGCAGTCGCTGGGGCGATCGTTCGCGGACTTTTTCTTCTCCGGCACTTACGAGGCATCCGGAAAACGCATCGGCTTCATTCGCATTCCGACGTTCTTGCCCTCGCAGACGCTGTCCGGCTACCTCGCGGCGATTCGTCAGTTCCAGACCGAGATCGGCTCGATGCGGCAGAACACGGACGCGCTGGTGATCGATGTGATGCGCAACTACGGCGGCTTCAACTGCTACGCCGAAGCGCTCCTGCAAAGCGTGATCCCTTACAGGTTCCAGGGCTCGGCCGAAGAAATTCGCGTGACGCGCGACCGTCTGGTTCAGGCCCAGGCCGATTACGCCGATGCCCGGGACTTCGGCGCGGAACAGTGGGTCGTCGACCTGTTGGGCGATATTCTGAAGCAGATTCAACAGGCCTACAAGGAGAATCGCGGGCGGACAGGCGGCATTCCCGTGTGCGCGCCAAACTCGGAGCGCGACCCGATCACGGACCGCGCCGGCAACAACGTCGCGTACGCCAAGCCCGTGTTGGTGCTGGCCGACGAGTTCACGACGTCGGCGGCGGAAATCTTCGCGGCGATGTTCCAGGACTCCGGCCGCGGGCCGGTCGTCGGCATGCGCACGGCCGGCGCGGGTGGAAGCGTCGCGCCGTTCTTGTTCCCGGCCGGCTATTACTCCGAAGCCAGCGCATCGGTCACAAATACAATCGTTGTCCGGAGTAAGACGATCGCCGCCCCGGACTTTCCTGCGACGGCATATATCGAGAACGTGGGCGTGCGTCCCGACCGCAACCTGGATTTCATGACGGAAGACAACCTGCGCAATCGAGGGCGGACGTTCGTCGACGCTTTCACTGCGGCAGCGGTTGAGCTGATCAAGTAGAGTTATTTTTGTAGCGACCGCTTTCGTGCATGCAAGAATGCTCCGCCTGCATTTCGTAAGCCCCACTTTCAAGTGGAAATAGTTCGTCTCCGGACTCCTCGGCGCACCGCACTGCGATAGAGGTTGAAACGATCAACCCTCTTGGTGCACAATCTTAATGCTCCTCGTATAGGAACATATGGGCGCCGTCGCCATGGGCTCGCCGCGACCCGACACTACGAAGCTCATCGAGAGCCACCGCTCCTACGCGCACGCGGTCGCGTCTGAGGTAATCCGCAAGATGCCTCACACGTTGGATAAAGAGGACTTGCTTGGGGCAGCGGAGCTCGGCCTGGTGGAGGCCGCCAACGCGTTCGACGCCAGCCGCGGCGTGCTGTTCAAGACCTTCGCGTACTACCGCATCCGCGGCGCGGTGTATGATTGTCTCCGCAAGATGGGTTGGTTTTCGAAAGCACAGTACGAGCAGTACCGCTTCGAAGTGGCGGCCAACGAGTACATGAAGGACTACTCTGCCGCGCCGCCACCCAACGGCTCGCCCGCCGAGGACCTGCATGAGCTGTCCAACGTTACCGGCACGATCACGAGTTGTTACCTGCTTTCGCTCGATTCGCTGACCCACGAAGTGGCGGGCGATCCCGGGCAGTCGCCGGAAGCACAGGCCGGCGGCAATGAGGAAAAGCAGCGGCTCCGGCAGGCGCTCACCCAGCTCCCTGAGAAGAACCGCCAGATTCTTCAGGCTTATTATTTCGAGGACAAGACGCTCGACGAGATTGGCGCATCGCTCGGGCTGTCCAAGTCCTGGGTGTGCCGCATTCACGCCAAGAGCCTGGAGATGGTTCGCGACATCCTGAACGGCCGGCCTGACAGACAGGAAACTTTGGCCGGTCCGGCGCGATAACTGTCATTGGATATGCCAGACCCGATTTCATCCAAGATTGTTCAGCGAATTGCCACACCCGGCGCGAACACGCAAGTTTCTCAGCCGGTGCGCAAGCCTGCCGCCAGCTTCGAACAGGTGAGGGCGAAGCTTCAGGAGCAGCAGCTTTCGGTTCCTTACAATCTGCCGGCCGAGGCAACCAAGGTGACTGCCGCCGAGCGGCGCAACCTCGAGAGCACGCTGCGCAAGCGCCTCGAATCGACCCGCGCCCAGAGCGGCGCCGAATTCTTCCGCGTCGACAACCAGAACAACCGCGCCTCGCTCGACAATTTGACCCGGCGCGTGGACTCACTGCCCAAGGCAGAGGCCTTCGACCCGATTCGAAATCGCCTCGCGAACATCGAAGCGCAGTTTGACTCCACCAACCGGCAGGTTTCGAAGATCCAGACGCTCGACAACCCCCGCGAGCTGCTCAAGCTGCAGATGGAGATGTACCAGATGACGCAGCAGATCGAGCTGGTGGGCAAGGCAGTCGAACAGGTCAACACCGGTGTGAAGTCGATCTTGCAAACACAGGTTTAAACGCGAACCATGGAACGCAGAAAAGCAATCACCGCCGGACTGGCGCTCGCGGCGATCCTGCCGCTGACAGGGTGTCTCGCAAAGATTCTCCAGACGGGCCTCGACGAGCAGGACGCGCAGGAGATCGTGGTGCTCCTCAAGGAAAACGGCATCGACGCCACCGCAGCCCGCGAAGCCGGGGAGAAGAAGGAATCGTCGAGTTGGACCGTGAAACTCAAAGGCGGCGACCAGACGGTGGTGCAAGCCTGGCGCGTGCTGCGCGAGAACGGATTGCCGAAACATAAGGACAAGGGTCTGAGCGATGTGTTC
>JBOGMR010000778.1:0-2604 GCA_050746825.1 Bryobacteraceae bacterium
TCGAGATGAGCCGCCCGGCCAGCTCTCAGATAGTAGCTTGAATTCGTTTTTCCGCAGCTGGCCGGGTCGGCTCCATCGAGTTAGGCGGCACGTCAAAGGGTCGGAAGGAGGCTTAGGAATGCAGAGACGTGCCGGGTAGCGAGATCGCGGGACAGCTCGACCAGCCTCCGGACGGGGAGGCGCGCGGATGGCAATTCGAGTTCGAGCCGCTGAGGGGGCCCTCCGGCGTCAAGAGTGAAATGTCGCTTGAGCCGTGAATGTGTGAGCCAGTCCCGCGCAGCCTTGATTGTGTTGAAGTCAGGGTCGCCAAGGACGCTGACGATCCATTGCAGTGCGGGAGGGGCGAGCTGGGCGCAACGTGCACGCTTCTGAGTTGATGGGGCTCCGCTCAAGTCAAAGTCCATGAGATCGAGTTCTCTCGGGCCGGCGTGACCGCAAAATGCCCGCGCCAATCCGGCCGCGCAGAGATCTGTGGCAGTGATTGATGTACCGGTTGCCCAACGGGCATGGGCGACATCAATGACATCTGGCCGGTGCCCAGATTATGCTGTGGGGGATTGATCAAAAGCCTTGTCGACGTCGTAAAGGTAGTGGAGGCAGTCGACGGTCCAGACAGCCCATGCGAATAGGGCGCCAGCGTCGGGGCTCTTGTGCTTGGCTTCGAACATCTGGACGAGCACGATTGGGTCGTTTGGCCAAGTGAGTGCTGCCATGCAGTTGCCCTCTCCCGTGAGGGTGGCGAAGTGCCGCCTAGAAGTAGTTGGCCTGAAAGCCGGTTTGTAAATTGGCATTGTGCGCGTGACGTTGTCATCCTTCAAGAATCAGGATTCGGGATCAAGAATTCAGGATTCAAAGTAACTCCAGTTCGTCTTTGTGTCCTTCGTGTCCTTAGTGGTTCAAGATTTGTTTGTCTTGCTCTGCGTCCTCAGCGTCCTCCGCGGTGAGAGGCGGTATCACGCTTCGCGAAACAACCGCCCGGCGCCCGGTAGCGCGCGGCGATCGTCCATGAGGCGCAGCATTTTCCACATCGACGCCTGGTTACTGGCGACGATCGGCTTTCCCAGCTTCCGCTCCATCGATTCGATGATCCCGAGCGTCGGAAAGTTCGAGCAGCTGACGAAGATCGCCTGTGTTTGCGGGCGGTCCACCTCCGCGATTAGCGCTTCAATCCTCTCCGTGGTGACCGCCGAGTGGTTCTGCGTGTCGAGGCCCTGCATGGCCATCACCTCGAAGCCGGCCGCGGTCAGGTACTGGCGCAGCCGCTCGTTGAGCCACGGCGCATAGGGCGACGCGAGGCTCACGCGTTTGGCGCGGAATGCGCGCAAGGCCTCCGCCACCGCGGCTGAAGAGACTGCGACCGGGATGCCGGTCTCGGCGGCGATCCGCTCTCCCAGCGCCTGGTCATCGACCGGGCCCTTGAGAAAGCCGCCGGCCGCACAGCCGTAGCAGATGACGTCCACCTTGGCATGGGCCAGCAAGGCCGCCGCTGCCGGCGCCTGCGTGCCGAGCCAGAGCAGTTTCTCCTCGGTGTCCGCGGTGTGCGGAATGCGCATGGAATGGACCGACATCGCGCCGCCCGCCATGCGCTGGACTTCGTACTCCATGACGGTGTTCCACGAGGGAACGATCAATCCAAGTTTCTTCTGCCGCGATTCCATTGCCGCCAGTCCCTGGCAGACGCTTATTTGCGCTTAGCAGCCTCCAGCGCGCGTTCGATCGCCACGCGATCGGTCACGTCCTGGCCTCGCGCGGACTGCTTGGTCCGCAGCAGTCCCTCCAGATTGACTGTGCGCACCCGCACGCCGTCGATCTCGAAGACTTCTTCAAAGGACCTCAGACTTTCGTAGGTCTCGCCGCAGGTGCGAAATACCAAATCGACCACGATGTCGTCCCCCACGCGTATGCTTTCGCCCTCCTCAAACCACTCGGGCGCGATTGCAGCGGCGGCCT
Source organism: Bryobacteraceae bacterium (assembly GCA_050746825.1). GTDB lineage: Bacteria > Acidobacteriota > Terriglobia > Bryobacterales > Bryobacteraceae > JBOGMR01. Next base: position 1,951 of record JBOGMR010000778.1, read on the forward strand.
TGTCGGGGAGGACGAGTGGCGCGCGCTGGATCGGCGCGGCTGCATCGCGATGCGCCGGCACCAGCAGGTCGATGTCCACCGTCGCCCGCGCGAAACCGTGCGCGATCAGCGCGTATCCACCTATCAACAGGTAATCGGCACCCTCGGCGTGCAGCGCGGCCAGCACTCGTTTGAGATCTTCCAGTGTCGCGGGCCGTGCTCGCTCGCTCATGCGCGGCGCGCCAGATAGATCTCGGCCATCGCGCTGGCGAGCCATTCAGCCTGTTGCTGGTTCGCCTCCTCCAGGGTGCGGAACCGATAGACCCCCTTGGGCATGCACGTACGCCCACCGGGGAGAACGGCCTCCAGGGTGTCGTTGATGGTGGCCGCGGTACGCAGCAGTTCCGCCGAGGGGCGCAATGCCGGTTCGCGGATGATCTTGCGGCCAACAGTTCTCATGCAACAATTACCAGCGTCACGTTCGGATGGGCTCCATAGTATGGCCGGTCAGCCTCACTCTTGCCAAGGATTCGGAACGTTCCATGGTTTATCATCTCTTCCGCCGGACGACCCGAGGAGGAGTGAAATGAAGGTCACCATCGGCCTATGGCTGAAGGTCGGGGTACTGCTTGCGGCAGCGACGTTCGCAACCGCCGCGTGGCCGCAGGCCTATCC
>JBOGMR010000779.1:0-5621 GCA_050746825.1 Bryobacteraceae bacterium
TTTCCACACCTTTCTGCGTCAACCCGATGCCTGGAACGGCCGCTATGGCCCGCGAGGTCATGCCGTTACGGTAGTAGAGCCAAAAGATCCGCCGGTCGACCGGGCGGACGTCCATGCTGAGCAAATACTGGTCGATTTCTTCGATCAATATTCGCCTTTCCATCGCCGGTAGTCTTTCGACTCCCGCAGCCATGCTTTCGACGTAGGGATCGATCGGATATTCCGGCTGCCCCCCGCCCCGCTTTGCCGCCAGGCTGGTTCGAAAATGATCCATGGTCGCGTTAGTGGCGATTTTCCGCAGCAGCCCGTAGAACTCGTCGAGCGTTTCGCCCCTAAATTCGCGGAGCGCGCGGTACCGATTCGCGCAGAGGTGGAGGCAGGTTTCCTGAACCAGATCTTCGACTACCGAGGTCGATGTTTCGCGGTACCGCCGGCAGGTTCGCAGGATGATGGCGGCTATCGATTGATGGATTTGATGCACAAGCTCCTGCCAGGACGCCTCATCCTGCGCCGCGCACTTGCGGATGAGCTCCCGCATTTGGAGAAACGACGGCCCATGACGAGCCGGGGCGTCCTTCATTGCGTCCTTTCCCCCGCAGCACAAGACCGGGGGTTCCGAAGTTGAAGCGGGCGCGCGCAGGGCGGCCTGCTTTTTGCCGTTACTTGATTCAGCCGGAATTCCGCTGCCCCGAAGACCCTCCGCAAACTACCTAGCGCATTTGTATGCGCTCGCGGGTCACCCGCCGTTGACAGCCAGTAGATTGAAATGATTATACAGAAGCCACGAATGAGAAGCCAGAAGAAGCTCAACCGTGGCCGAGCTTCATGAGCCAGCCGAGCCCGACCAGGGAAGCCACAAAGCAGCCGAACAAGTAGAGGCCGTAACGCAGCCGCTCCTCGTCCGTCTTCTTGGTCACCAGCCCCATCACCACTGAGGCAAAGAGCGCGAACAAAACCGCGGCTTCGAAATGTGTCAGATTAATCTTGGGCATCAGGTTTTTTTCCCCACTGCGATCTCGTAAGCGTCCACCATCGCGAGTACATTCAGCAGTCCGGCCGAGACCAGGAACTTGGTTCCGTAGTCGTGGACGTGACCCGCGACGTCCGGCTGGTTGTACCCCAGCCATGTGGTCAGAAAATAAAACACGCCGGACGCGAGGTTGCCGGCGAAGCCGCCGTAAGTGATCAGAATCGTGAGCACGTCGCCCTTCTGTGGCGTGAACAGATTGCCGCGCATGGCGAGGCCGAGCAGAAACATGAGCGTGACCGAGCCCAGGATCAGCGCCGCGCGCCCGCGTTTCTTGAGCAGCAGATGCCCTCCTCCCGGAATGAGCCAGCCCAGCGCTACGGCGGGCGCCCACTTGCTTATCGGCGGCATGGGCTCTTTTTCTTTGGTTTCCTTCGTTGCCATGTGGTTAGGGGTACTTTTCTATTTTACCTTGTCCGGGCGGCGGCTCGCGAGCTCGATCATGGCCTGGTAGTCCGCTAATTCACAAATAGCGCACTACCTGATGGAACTAGTAGAATCACAGCCAATGGCCAAAATTCTTGCAGACCGAGACATCCAAAAGCTCATCGGAACTGCGATCCTATAGGTGTGAGCCAGGCCGCCGGCCCGACTCGACGCCCCTTCTGATTGAACTCCTGCGAAAGCGGTGCCCGGCTGTTCGATTTGCGGCAGCGAGAGCGCTGGGGCGCCGGAAAGCGAAGCAGGCTGTGCCGGCCCTGTTGGGTGTGCTGTTCAGTAATCCGGATGTCGCAGCCGCGGAAGCTCTCGGGCGAATCGGTGATACTCGCGCATTGCGGCCGCTGCTCACCGTCTTTGAGTGGCGGCGTGGCTGGACCTTTGTTCCAGGCCCAAAGTTCCTCGAGGCCGTAGAACGAGCCATCCTCCAATACGGTGATAAGGCAGTCGGGCGGCTGGAAAAGCTGGCCCGTAAGTCACCTGCGTTGCGGAACTGGATTCTCCCGGCTCTCGGCCATAGCGGTTCACAACGCGCGGTCCAGATTTTGATAGAACAGCTGCCGGAGCACTTTGACCAGGTCTCGGATTTCCTGTCTCGCATGGGCGACACTGCCCGGACTCACATCTTCAATATCGCGACCGATGAGAGGCGGGCAGCCAGATGTCGTGAGAGAGCGGCCAGGGTCTTGGGTAAGTCTCCCGGCGTCTTTCAGGAAGAAGGTCGTCACATCGCGGAGGCGCTCCGGCAGTGCCGCGAACGAACGTTTCTTCAAAGAAGGATAGCGCTCGCAGTTACGGGAAATGCTGAAAGGCTGGTTGACAATCCTGTTCGCGAACTTACAGCTTTGCTGCAACATCCCTCGTGCAGTCATCGTGGAGCCGCGGTCGAATATTTGGCCGAACTTGGGGCCGACGGTGCAGCGGAGGACGTCGCGCGGCTGTCCAACGATGAGAGGTGGGAAATCCGAGCCAGCGTCGCGCGAGTCTTAGCCCGGTGGGGGAAACCTGAAGAGGCTCTTGACCGGCTACGGCAGGATTCAGACATTATCGTCCGCGGATACGCACGGTGGCTCAAATGAAGCGAGGCGCCTGCCGTGCTCAACAGTTTGATCCGGGCCGACTCTTAACAGTGTATTAGAAACCTAATACACTACCCGTTAGGAGAAGCACATGGGCTTGCGATTGGCTGTTCGCGCGCTGCGGCGCGATCCGACGCTTGCGCTGGTAATGACATTGACGCTGGTCATCTGTATCGGCGCGAACACGACCGTCTTCAGCCTGGTGAACTCGATCGTCATCCGGCCGCTCCCGTATCCGGCGGCCGACCGCATCTACTGGCTGAGCGAGCGCATGGGCCGCGAGCAGATGGAGGTCGGCATCGGCGCCGACTACTACAGCCTGCGCGAGCAGAGCCGCGTTTTTGAAGATGTCGCGGCGTACGATACCACAACCGTGAACTGGGCCGGGGTTGATAAGCCGGAGCAACTCGACGCAGCTCAGGTGACGGCGTCATTCTTCCACGTGCTGGGGACGCAGCCGATGCTCGGCAGGTATCTCGCGCGCGGCGAGGAAGGCAAGAAAGCTCCGAAGGTGGTGGTGTTGAACTACGCGTTCTGGCGAAGCCGGTTGGGCGGCGACCGGGACGTCGTGGGCAAGACGCTGACGCTGGACCGGTCGTCGCACGTGGTAATCGGCGTGATGCCGCAAGGCTTCGATTATCCACGCGGCACACAGTTGTGGAAGCCGATTGAGATGGACGAAGCTTCCGAGCGGCCGCGGCTGGTAACGAATCCGATGTGGATGGTGAGCCTGCTGGCGCGCGCAAAGGCCGGAGTCACCGAACGCCAGATCGAGGCTGAACTGAGCCGGCTCTCGCACACGATTCGCGCGGAGTATCCGAAGGAATTCGAGGCCGCGGGATTTCTCGACGGGATGACGATTCTGGCGACGCCGCTGCAGAAGCGGATCACTGGCGACTTGCGGCCGGCGCTGCTGGTGCTGAGCGGCGCGGTCGCATTGGTGCTGCTCATTGCCTGCGCCAATTTGGCGAACATTCTGCTCGCGCGCGCAGGCGCCCGGCAGCGAGAGATCGCCGTAAGGCTGGCGCTCGGCTCGGACCGCGTGCGGATCGCGAGGCAGGTGCTCACAGAAAGCCTCATCTTCTCGGTACCCGGCGGTGTTGGCGGCGCCGTCGTTGCATACGCTGCCGTAACCGCGCTGAATGCCTGGAAGCCGTTCGTGCTCGAGCGCTACACGGCGATCTCGATGGACGCCACGACTCTTGCGTTCTCGCTGGGCCTGACGCTCTTGACGGGACTCGTGTTCGGCATGGCGCCTGCGCTCACGGCAGCGGGCGTCAATGTGCACGGCGTCCTGAAGGCTGGGAGTCTCACACAAACCGGCGGCCGGTCCGCGGCACGGGTGCGGAGGCTGCTCGTTGTGGCGGAGCTCAGCGTGTCGTTGGTGCTGCTGATTGGGGCCGGCTTGCTCGCGCGCAGCTTCCTCAAACTGGCCGCAACGGATCTTGGCTTTCCATCGAACGACCTGCTGACGTTGAGGGTGAACCTCGAAGGCGGCGAGTATGCGACCGGCGAAAGCCAAGCGCGGTTCTATGACGACATGTTAGAGCGCGTCAGACCGCTGCCCATGGTGCGTGCCGCGGCGGTGTCGACCGATCTGCCGCTGAGCGGCGAACATCCGTATTCGGGCATGGGATTTCAGGTGATGGGACGCACCCCGCTGCCGCCGTCACAACGTCCGCAAGCGAACGCGACCGTGGTGAGCCGTGACTTCTTCCGTACGGTGGGAATTCCGTTGCGTAGCGGGCGCACTTTCGACGCGCAGGACACGACACGATCGCAGGCGAGCATTGTCGTAAACGAAACGTTCGCTCGCAAGGTGTTTGGAGCTGAGAACCCGATCGGCCAGCGCATTACCGCGGGCCCGAGCGGCCGGAACCGCTGGACGATCGTGGGCGTTGTGGGAGACATCCGCGCCAGTCAATTGGGCGCGGAACCAGAGCCGCTCGTGTATCGTTGCCTGTGCCAGGCCACAGATCGGTTTCTCACGCGGATGCGCATCATCGTGCGGACCGCTGGAGATCCGCGGGCGGCGATCCGCGCGGTGGAAGCGCAGGTCCACGCGGTGAACTCCAATCAGCCGGTCTTCGATGTGAAGACGATGGACGAGCGGCTGGCGGCGTCGCTTGCGCCGCAGCGGTTCAACCTGATGCTGATCGGTGCGTTCGCCGCGATTGCGATGGTGCTGGCCGCGCTGGGTGTCTACGGAGTGATGTCGTACCTGGTGACGCGCCGCACGCGCGAGTTCGGAATTCGCATGGCGCTCGGTGCGGGGCCGGCGCACGTGCTCCGCCTGGTTGCCGGCGAGGGAGTTGTGCTCGCGGCGATCGCGGTGGCCGCGGGACTGGCAGGGGCGTGGGGACTAACGCGCCACGTCAAGTCGATGTTGTACGGCGTGACGACGCTCGATGGCGCGACGTTCGCCGTCATGCCTCTAGTGCTGGCGGCGATTGCCATGGCGGCGTCGCTCGCGCCGGCGCGGCGGGCGTCGCGGGTCGATCCGATGGTGGCGCTACGCGAGGAGTAAACAGCGCCGCAGGCGGTTGCGCGCGGAGGCAGGTTGCCGGATTCACTTCTCGTTATGCGGCGAGCACCTCGCGGATTTTACGGAGCAGGGATTCGGGCGAGAAGGGCTTAGCGAGGAAAGGGACCCCCTCGCCCTGCTGGCGGAAGTAGTCGAGCGCGGAGTCGGCGTAGCCGGACATGTACAGCACTTTGGACCGAGGCAGGATGGGCCGCAAACATCCGACCAGCTCGGGACCGTTCATGCCCGGCATGACAACGTCGGTGAGCACGAGATGGATCGCGTCAGCGTCGCGGCAGCGGTGGAGCGCTTCATTTCCGCCGGCGGCTTCGATGACGCGGTAGCCGTGGGCGGCGAGGATGCGCCGGGCGAGAGTGCGGACGGCAGCTTCGTCTTCGACCAGGAGGATGGTTTCCCCGCCGCCCGCCAGCAACTCGGCGCGGTTTTCGGAAACGGCGGATGAGGCGGCAGCCTCGACGCGCGGCAGGTAGATGGTGAAGCTCGTTCCGTGGCCCGGCTCGCTGTGGACTCCGATATGTCCGCCGTTCTGCTG
>JBOGMR010000780.1:0-8549 GCA_050746825.1 Bryobacteraceae bacterium
GATTCTGACGCAGGTGGCGGGCCGGGCGGGGCGCGGCGATCTGCCGGGTATCGTGCTGATTCAGACACTGAATCCGGATCACTACGCGGTGCGGCTCGCGGGGCGGCAGGATTACCGCGGCTTCTACGACAAGGAGATTCAATTTCGCCGTCTCATGCACTATCCGCCGTTCACTGCGATGGCGAACATCCTGGTGCGAAGCGAGCGTCAGGAGGAGGCGCTGCGAATGAGCGCGGCGCTGGGGGAGTTTCTGAATCCGCCGCCGGAGCATTTGAAATTTTTGGGGCCTGCGGAGGCGCCGGTACTGCGTCTGAAGGCGGAGTATCGTTACCAGATGCTGATCAAGGCGACCAGCCGCAAAGCGCTGAACGAGGTGCTGCAGAGGGCGCGCCGATTTGCGCTGGAGCGGAAGTGGGGACAGACCGCGCTGGTGATCGATGTGGATCCAGTGACGGTGATGTAAGGGGAGCAGCCCAATTGACCAAAAAAATGGTCTTGACAAACAATACAGTCTAGGGTTAGCCTGAACCTGATGGCGGCCGCAGTACAGGTCATTCAATCGGCGGCGGCGGCGGAGAAGCTGCTCAAACCAGAGCGGCTGCGGATGATCGAGCTGCTTGCCGAGCCCGAGTCGGCGGCGGGGCTGGCGAAGCGATTGAAGATGCCGCGCCAGACGGTCAACTATCATCTCCGCGAGCTCGAGAAGGAAGGTTTTGTCGAACTGGTGGAGACGCGGCCGAAGCGCAACTGTATGGAGCGATTTGTGCGCGCGGCGGCACGCTCGTACGTCATCTCGCCGCTCGCGCTGGGCGCCTTGGGACTCGACGCCGCGACGGTGCGCGAGCGATTCTCGGCCTCGTACCTGGTCTCGGCCGCGGCACGCGCCGTTCGCGACGTGGCCGTTCTTCGCCGGCGCGCGGACAAAGCCGGCAAGCCGCTCGCGACGTTGACGGTGGAAACCGAAATCCGCTTCGCCAATGCCGAAGCGCGCCAGCAGTTCGCCGAAGAACTGATCCACACTGTCGCCCGCTTGACGATGAAATACAACACGCAAAAGGCAGAGGGCGGGCGGAGCTTCCGACTGCTGCTGGGCAGTTATCCGGTAATCACCCGACAGGAGCCTGTGGATGAGGCTTCTGTGCGCATGGAGTGAATCATGACGAAGACTGAAACCGCAGCCGCCAGCAAGCCGGGCCGCGCGCACGAAACTCGCATTGTTATTGACGCCCCAATCGAAGAAGTCTGGAAAGCACTTACGGACGCAAACGCTTTATCGCGGTGGTTCGCGCCGAGGATGACGGTCGAGCCCGGAGCAGGCGGCTTTATCGTGGCCGATTTCGGGCCTGGACTCGAATGGAAAACCGCGATCGAAGTCTGGGAACCCAATCGTCATCTTCGACTGACCGAGACGCGAGACCGGGTGCTGAGCGCATCAGCGGTTAACGAGAAACTGGAGCCATGCCGCCTCGTCGAAGATTTTTATCTGGAGACCGAGAAGGGAAAGACCGTTCTCCGCCTGGTGCATTCGGGCTTCGGCAGTTCGGCGGGGTGGGACCAGGAGTACGAGGGCACCAAGGGTGGATGGCCGGTGTGCTTTTTCCGGTTGAAGGAGGGACTGGAGCGGCACCGTGACGAGACCGTGCGGAACATCATCTTGCCTGTGGTTGGCCGCGGGATCGGGCCGGAGGAGGCGTTGGCGCGAGTCGAAGCCGCGCTGCCGCAAGAGTTCGAGGCTGCGTTTCGCGGGACGTTTGAGATGGGTGGTGTGCTGCCCGATCTGAACGGTGCAGTGTTCAGCGTGTCGGCGCAGGCGTCGGCTGAGGGTTCGGTGGCTTACGTAGAGTTGGTGCTCTTCGGATTGGCGGAAACCCAGGCAGGCGCCATCGAGAGCCAATGGAAGGACCGGCTGGCGCAATTGTTTGCGTAATGAGGAGCTGGCTCAGCGTCCGAAGATGAAGCGGGCTCGCCGAGGATCGGCGCCGCCTTGCAGCACGCCGTCGCCGATTTGAATCACGGTTGGAGCCGACGAGTTGCTCCACTCGCCGGTCACCGTCACTCGATGGCCGAGCGACATGAGCTTGTCGGCGACCGATTTGGGAATACGATTCTCCAGGTTCAGCTTGCCTGGCACGAATTCGTGGTGCGCGAATGAGCTGTAGAAGTGCTCGGTCTGGAAGCGCGGCGCTTCGACGGCTTCCTGGGGCAACATGCCGAAGTCAATGATGTTCAGGAGCACTTGCAGCATGGCTTGGTCCTGGTTGTCGCCGCCGGGAGTCGAGAGCGCGAGGAACGGCTTGCCGTCCTTCAGCACGATGGTCGGGCTGAGCGTGACGCGCGGGCGCTTTCCCGGCTCAAGCTGGTTCGGGTGGCCGGGAGTGAGCAGCAGAGTTTGCAACCGCGAGCCGAACGGAATTCCGGTATCGCCTGCGATCACAGATGGCACCCAGCCGCCGCTGGGCGTCGCGGAAAAGACGTTGCCGAAGCGGTCGACCACGTTGACGCAGGTGGTGTCCTGAACTTCGCCGTGCCCGTTTGACGACGTTGTGCTGGGCACGAGCTTGGGGCCGCCAAGAACTCCGGGCCGATGGTCGAGAGAAGCTTGCTGCGCGTCGATCAAACTGCGCCGCTGGGCCGCATAGTCTTTCGACAACAAGGTCTGCTCGGGGATCGTCGAGAATTTCGGATCGCCGTAGTAGCGGTCACGATCGGCGAAGGCGAGCTTTGCGGCCTCGACGACGGTGTGCAGATATTCCGGGCTGTTGTGGCCCATCGACTTGAGGTCGAAACCCTCGAGGATGTTCAGCGCCTGCAGCATCACAGGACCTTGGGTCCAGAAGCCGGGCTTGTAAATTTCATAGCCGCGATAGGCGCTGCTGCGCGGCGTGTCGGTTTCGGCCTTGAACTTCTTGAGATCGTCGTAGCGGATGAGGCCGCCGTTTTGCTCCGAAGCCGCCGCTATGCGCTGGGCGATGGAGCCCTGGTAGAACAGGTCGCGGACGGCGCGCAGCTTGCGGGCGCGATTGCCGCGCGTCTTCTTTTCCGTGGCGGCAAGCTCGCGGAAGGTCTTGGCCAGAGTCGGCTCACGGAAGATCTCACCGCGCTTCGGCGCGACGCCGTTCGGAAGGAAGAAGGCCTTCGAGACCGGCCACAGCTCGAGCACCTGCTGGTTATTGCGGATAAACGCGGCAAACTCTTCGCCGATCGGGAAGCCGTCGGCATACTCGATGGCGGGCGCGACAACCTGCGCGAACGACATGGTGCCGAACTTATCGAGAGCGAGGATGAGGCCGTCGAAGACGCCCGGTACAGGCGCGCACAGGATGCCTTGAGTAGGGATTGGCGGCATGCGCTGCGCGTCTTCCCACGGTTCCGGCTTGCGATTGCGGTAGAAGTCGATGGTAGCCAGAGCTGGCGCGACGCCGATGCCGCTGACGGCAACGACGGGTTTGCCCGCTAACTTCACGAGCAGGGGCATTTCGCCGCCAAGTCCGAAGCGTGCCTGCTCGGTGACCGCGGCTGCAAGCACGGAGGCCACTCCTGCATCGACCGCGTTGCCGCCCGCAACCAGCATTCGGAAGCCGGCTTCCACTTCGAAATTGTTCGCTGCACCCACCATCTCGCGGGTGCCGCGAACCGGCGGGAACATCGTGTTGCGCGTCTGAGCGAGAGCGCCCGCGGCGCAGAGAACGTAAAGAAGGACGAGCGCTTTGTGTTTCATCGGTGCGCCTGACTTTCAAACCGGTAGAGGGCTTTCTCGATCGGGAGGCCGCGCACATCGATGCGCGCGAGATCGGCGGAACCGGCCCCATGCGACTCGGCGAGCAGCATCGTGTTTTCGCAGGTAGTGAACGGCGCGCTGCCTTTCGCGGCACGCGGATTGTAGCCCATCGCCGCGGTGGCGACGGCGTCGGTGGAGACCGGATTGGTACCGGCGATGAGCAGGCCGGGTTGCACGAGGCGAAGGCCTTTGATCCATGGTCCCTCTCCGCCCGCGACCGATTCGACGCCATCGACGATCGCAAGGTGAATGGGCCGCGCCGCAACCAGGTCCGCGACGATGCGCGGCACGCGATCGCCGGCGTCACGGCTGGAAGCGGGATCGAGTTCCTGCGGCGCGCTGCGCGATGGGCCGCGCTTGCCGAAGTGGAAGACGTTGAGGCGGCCTTTGGTGGGGCTCTCGTTGGGTGCATCGGCGCCGGCGTCGTCGCCGTAGATCGAGGCGGGGGTAATGCCGAAACAGTTCTTGAGCGAGAGCGTGACACCGCAGGTCTGGTGGTTCTTGAGCTTGGCCATGCTGACGAAAACGTCGGTGTCTTCGTACGCGTGGTTGAGGTCGTAGGCGGCATAGACGTAGCCGCCACCAGGCACCTTGAGCCGTGAATAGCGGCGGCTCTTGCCGATGTTGTTGGTGTTTTCAAACTCAACGGTCGGGGCGGCCGTCAGCAGCGAGCGCACGTTCCAACCCGAATCGAGCAGATACTCTTCCAGAGGTCCGCCCGACGCCCAGGCGCTCTCGACGAACCGTATGCGCTTGGCGCCGGCGCGGCCGGCCAAGTGCGTGAATGCGCCGGCGATTTTCGGGTGCGTGTAGTGCGTGACGCCGAGAGGCTTGCCCTGGAAACGCAAGCCCGGGCTCCCGGTGAGGTTCAGCTTCACGGTGACGGTCTTGTTGCGGACGATGCGATCCAGGCCGCCGAGCTGGCCGAACATGGTCGAAAGGATGGCGACGCAGTCCTCGTCGTAAGAGGCGCAGCGCGCAATCGAAACGCCGGAAGAAGGCGCGGCCCAGGCAGGCTTCCGCGCGCCGGCGGCGGCTAGCGCGAGCCATTCTCTTCGGGTCATCGATAACAGTCTATCAGGACGGAGCCAGGAGCAAGAGACAAGAAACAAGGAGAACCGCGGCGGTGTAAAGGCCGCGTTCGCGAATGTAGCGGAGGACCGCGGGCGGTATGCCGGCCTCGTCGCACTTCCCGGCAAGCTTCCGGCGGATTTCGGATGAAGACACCTCGAGCGCGACGGTGTCCAGGCGGTGCACCCGCGCGCCCTCGGGGATCTCGTAACGGCTGCCGGGGCGGCCCGCGACGATAAATTCGACGGATCGCACCACGTCGCGCCAGCGCTTCCACGTGCGGATCTCGGCGAAAGCGTCGGAGCCGATGAGGAAGAACAAAATGTCATCAGGTTTCAGCTCACGGCGCAGGCGCTCGATCGTATCGATGGAATAGCTGCACGTCGTGCCGGCTTCGAGACGCGAGGCCTCGAGCGCCGGCTCACGTTCGATTGCGAGCTCGACCATGCGGTAGCGGTTTTCGTACGGTGCGTGCACCTTTTTGTGCGGAGGATTCGCGGCGGGCGTCAGTTGGAGGCGGTCGAGGGAGAATTCACGCACGGCTGCCCGCGCCACTGCTACGTGGGCGTCATGAATGGGATCGAAGGCACCGCCGAAGATTGCGACTCGCAACGCGATGGATCCTATCGAGTGCTTCCGTCAACCAGTAAGGGCGAGTCTCGGCGCGGCAGGCACGAGTGCCTACGCCACATCATGCGCCCACTCTCTCGATCGTAACCGTCCGGATGGTGACAGGCGTATTCGGCCGGTCCTGCGCGTTCCGCGCGACTTTCGAAATGTGTTCGACGACGGGATAACCCTCGACGACCTCACCGAACACGGTGTGTTTGTTGTCGAGATAAGAGGTCTGCGCGACGGTGACGAAAAACTGGCTGCCGTTCGTGTTCGGCCCTGCGTTGGCCATCGACAGCATACCCGGTTTGCTGTGGTGAAGCGACGGATGAAACTCGTCCTCGAATCGATACCCGGGGCCGCCGCGGCCGCTGCCCTCCGGGCATCCGCCCTGGATCATGAAGTTGGGAATCACGCGGTGGAAAATCAGACCGTCATAGAAACGCTTGCCGGTTTTCGAGCCATCTGCGAGGCTGACAAAGTTCTCGACGGTCTTCGGCGTCTTGTCGGCGAACAGCTTGATTTTGAAGCTGCCCTCGGTCGTGTCGAAGAGAGCGTAGATGTCCTGAGGCATTGAGTGATTGTATCAGGCAAGCGCCCGGTCCCCTTTTGTCTGCCCGCGCGCCGCCGCTTGAGCGAGCTCGTCACAGCGGTTGTTGTCTTTGTGCGAGGCGTGGCCCTTGGTCCATTCCCATGTCGCCTTGTGGCGGCCAAGCTGCTGTTCAAGCGCTTCCCACAAGTCGCGGTTCACCACAGGGGTCTTGGCCGCGGTCATCCAGTTGCGGCGTTTCCAGCCCTCGAGCCACAGGGTGATGCCCTTCATTACGTATTCGGAATCGGTGACGATCTCGACCTCGCACGGTTCCTTAAGATCCCGGAGGCCTGAGATCGCGGCCCTGAGCTCCATACGATTGTTGGTTGTATGAGGCTCGGAGCCGAATAGTTCCCGCGTGTGATCGTTGTAGCGGAGGATGCACGCCCAACCGCCGGGGCCGGGGTTGCCGATGCAGGATCCGTCGGTGATGAGTTTTACTTTTTTCATGCGGGAGGGGCTATGCGACTGCCGGCTCCAACTGAGTATCGAAGAACCGGTCGACCAGGTCGAGGATCTCGCGGCCCTCGTGAGCGCGGTAGATCTCGGCGCGGAGGCGCGAGCCGTTGCGCAGGCCGTGCGTGAAATATGTCGCGAACTGCTTCATCTTTCCGACCATGTCCTTCTCGCCATTTTCGATGAGCATGGCGTAATAGGTGCGCATCATGTCGTGACGGTCGCGGTCGCCCGGCTGTGCGTAGGAGCCGGTGGCGAGGTATTCGGAAATCTGGCGGAAGATCCAGGGATTCGACGACGCAGCCCGGCCGATCATGACCGCATCGCAGCCCGTCTCGGCGATCATGCGCAGCGCATCCTCCGGCGTCTGAATATCGCCGTTCCCGATGACGGGAATCTTCACCGCCGCCTTCACTTCGGCGATGCGCGTCCAATCGGCCTGGCCGCTGTAGCCCTGCTCGCGCGTGCGAGGATGGAGCGCCACGGCTTGCAATCCGCAGTCTTCGGCGAGCTGCGCCATCTTGATGGTGACGAGTTCCTTGTCGTTCCAGCCGGCGCGAAACTTCATCGTGAACGGGATCCGGATTGCGGCCCGCACGGTGCGCAGGATCTGCTCGACCAGCGGCAAGTCGCGCAACAGGCCCGAGCCGCCGTTGCACTTGACCACTTTGTTCACCGGGCATCCGAAGTTGATGTCGAGGATGTCGAAGCCGAGATCCTCGCAGACGCGCGCGGCGTCGGCCATAACCTGGGGATCGGCGCCGAACAGTTGGGCGGTGATGGGATGCTCATCGGGCGAGAAGGCGAGGTACTTGAGCGTCTTAGACGGTTTCGAACGGCCGATGGAGGCGCGCACGCCGTGCGAACTGGTGAACTCGGTCATGATGAGACCGCAGCCGCCCAGGTTGCGGATGAATCGCCGGAAGACGGTGTCGGTTACACCGGCCATTGGCGCGAGCACGGTGGCAGGCGCGATGCGAACCGGACCGATGGAGAAGCCCGATGGGAAATGACGCTCAAACATGGAGTTCTCTTCATTTTAGTATGTGGAACGGCACACCTTCTTCAGGCGTCTTAGAATAACGAAGAAGGAAGGTCTTATGAAATTCGTCCAAATGGGTGCTCTGGTTCTCGCAGGCGCGCTGGGTACGATGCTTTTCACGAATCTTCGCCAGCCGTCGCAACCGCCCGCAGAGGCGGCGCCGGCAGTCCCGGCGCCGAGCGCGCCGCAACCAACGCCTCAACCTGTTACTCAACCTGCCACGCCGGCTCCGGCGCCGCCTGTTGCCGATTTAGCTCCGCGATCTGAACCGGCACCGGTGAGACGTTTGTCGCGCCGGGCACCGGCCGCTCCCGCCCGTTCCTCCGAGCCGGCAGCGGTTGCGCAGAATCCGACTCCGCCGCCACCTCCGGCGACGCAACCGGTCGTGGAGCCGCCGTCGCAACCCGCGGCTCCGGTGACTCCGCCCGTTGCGGCGCCACCGCCTCCACCCATGAAGGTGACGCTGAGGTCCGGAACGTTGATCCCCGTCCGGCTGATAGAGACGGTTTCGAGCGATCGTAATCATCCGGGCGACACGTTTACGGCGTCGCTCGATCAGGAACTCGTCGTCGACAACTTCGTGATCGCCGAGCGCGGCGCGCGCGTCGAAGGAAAGATTGTCTCGACCGATCAGGCGGGCCGCGTGAAAGGTCTCGCCCGAATCGGACTCGAGCTGACCAGCCTGACGACCAGCGACGGGCAGCGCGTCGAGATCCAGACGGACTCGTTTGAGAAACAGGGCGAGGAGTCGAAGGGCCGCGATGCGGCGAAGATCGCCGGCGCGAGCGCGATTGGTGCTGCAATTGGCGCCATCGCCGGCGGCGGCAAGGGCGCCGCGATCGGCGCGGGCGTCGGTGGCGCTGCCGGAACCGGAACGGTGCTCGGCACGCGCGGGAAGGCTGCGGCGATCTCGAGCGAGACCAAGATCAGCTTCCGTTTGCGGGAGCCGGTGACGGTGACGGAGCAGAAGCGGCGTTGAGAGGCCGCTCCCTCACGGT
>JBOGMR010000781.1:0-15601 GCA_050746825.1 Bryobacteraceae bacterium
GTTCTGGGCGGTCGAGCAGTTCGGCGATGCCGGCAAGATCCCCGGCGCGAAGCGGAATCTCGAGGCCTTCGACTATCTACGCGGGCAAACCCTCGCCAAGCTCATCGGCGCAGAGCGGCGCGCGACCGCAGCGGCGATGGTCGAGGTATCGCGGCCCAACTGCACGTTTACGCTGCCGCGCGTCGACGGCGAACATCTTGGCGCGTTCATCCAGTTGATCGAATTCGAAACGGCCTTGATGGGCGAGTTGTGGAACGTCAATGCGTTCGATCAAGAGGGTGTGGAACTGGGGAAGAAATTCACCTTCGGTTTGATGGGCCGCAAGGGCTACGAAGACTTCAGCAAGAAGTTCGACGCCTATCAGAGAAAGCGCCGTGTGCTGGCGTCGGGCGCTTGAGCGCCGTTGGGTATCGCCCCGGGTCGGTCGCAGGCCATAAGCGCTTAACCTGAGACGTAATCACATCGGGTAAGTTGCCGTGCCGCAGTCGAAGGCCCCCGCGGCCTGCGATGCTATCATGAAAATTCCTGCTACATGGTCGTCGAATCCAGCTCGGTCACCTTCGCGTCGCTTTCCCTCGACGGCGGCGCTACGCTTGCGCCTGTCGACGTCGCCTACGAGACCTACGGCACGCTGAACGCGTCGCGATCCAACGCGATCCTCGTCCTGCACGCTTTCTCCGGCGACGCACACGCCGCCGGCGTCAATCACGAGGGAAAGCCCGGCTGGTGGGACAACATGATCGGCCCGGGCAAAGCCTTCGACACTGAGAAATATTTCGTGATCTGCTCGAACGTGCTAGGCGGATGCCGCGGGACAACGGGTCCGACATCCATCAACCTGGAAACCGGCCGTCCCTACGCGATGTCGTTCCCCGTGATTACCATCGCCGACATGGTGCGCCTCCAGAAAATGCTGGTCGACCACTTGGGAATCCAGCGTCTGCTCGCAGTAACTGGCGGGTCGATGGGTGCGATGCAGGCTTTGCAGTGGGCGGTTGCGTATCCGGACGGCGTCGCGGCCGCCATCCCGATCGCGGGCGCCGCGCGGCACAGCGCGCAGCAGATCGCGTTCAACGAAGTCGGCCGGCAGGCCATCATGGCGGACCCGGACTGGAACGAAGGCAACTACTATGACGCCAAGCCGCCGGCCCGCGGCCTCGCCGTCGCTCGCATGGTCGGCCACATCACCTACATGAGCGACGAGTCGATGCACGAGAAATTCGGCCGCCGCTTCCGCGACAAGAGCGCCCCCGGCTTCGACTTCTCGGCGGACTTCGAAGTGGAGAGCTACCTGCGCTATCGCGGCAGCCAGTTTGTTTACCGCTTCGACGCCAACTCGTATCTCTACATCACCAAGGCGATGGACTACTTCGATCTGACCGCCGGCCACGCTTCGCTCGGGGCGGTGCTCGAAAAAACCACCGCGCGATTTTTGGTGATCAGCTTCACCTCGGACTGGCTGTATCCGAGCTACCAGTCGCAGGAGATTGTGCGCGCGCTCCGCAGCCGGAATCGCGACGTGGCGTATTGCGAGCTGCCGTCCAACTACGGGCACGACGCGTTTCTGGTCGACGTTGGCGAGCAGACCGACCTCGTGCGAGGCTTTCTCGCGCGAACGTACAAGGAGAGAGCCGCAGCTTGAGCGTGGCCGCAGGGAATCCGGCGCCGCCGCAGAAGCGGAAGCCGTTCGTCGGCGAACTGCTGGTGCGCAGCGACTACGCCATCATCGGCGAGATCGTCGAGCCGAACACTCGCGTGCTCGACCTGGGCTGCGGCGACGGCGAACTGCTCGACTGGCTCGCGCAGAACAAAGGCGTCGATGCGCGCGGCGTCGAGATCTCGGCCGCCAAAGTGCAACGCGCCATCGCGCGGGGCGTTTCCGTTTACCAAGGCGATATCGATGAGGGCCTCGCGGATTATCCGGATCACGCTTTCGACTATGTGATCCTCAGCCAGACTCTCCAGGAAACTCGCACACCGCTGAAGGTGATCAAGGAAATGCTGCGCGTCGGACGTCGCGCCATCGTCGCGTTTCCGAATTTCGGGCACTGGTCCGTGCGCCTGTCGATGCTGTTTGCCGGCCGCGCGCCGAAGACCAAGCTATTTCCGCATAGTTGGTACGATTCGCCCAACATCCACTTTCTCAGTGTCGAAGACTTTGAGCTGCTGGCCGCCGAGCAAGGCATGCACATCGAACGCCGCTTCTGCCTGGCCGGACGGCGCCGTGTCACGCTGCTGCCGAATCTGCTGGCCGAAGTTGCGGTATTTCTGGTGCGCCGCTAGGGCCAGCGCGCGATGCGCATCCTGCTCGCTCACAATTCGCCCTACTATCCGTCGCACGGAGGCGGCGACAAGTCCAACCGTCTCCTGATGGAGGCGCTGGCGGCGCGACGACACGCCTGTCGAGTGATTGCGAGAACGGGCGCGGCCAGCGCCGAAGAGCATGACAAGCTTCTGCGGCAGCTTGCGGAGCGAAACGTGCCGGTCGATTCGGACCAAGCCGGCGTGGTGCAGTTTCGGCTGAAGGGCGTCGAGGTGCACACTGCGGCGGCTAATCCGAATCTTCGAGGGTACTTTGCGGCACAGCTCAGGACATTCACGCCGGACATTACGCTCGCGTCCACGGACGATCCTGCACAGTTGATGTTGAGCGCGGCGCTCAAGTCGGACGCGACGCGCGTGGTGTATCTGGCACGCGCGACGCTGGCGCTTCCTTTCGGTCCCGACTGCGCGTTCCCTAGCGAATCGCGCACTGCGGCCATCCGCGCCGCCGACGGCGTGGCCGGAGTCAGCCAGTACGTCGCAGACTACATCAAACGATGGAGCGGAATCGAAGCAGTGTCGCTGCCGATCTCCTTAATGGAACCCGAACCGTGCTCCATCCTCGGGCGCATCGCGAACGACTTCGTCACCATCGTGAATCCGTGCGCAGTGAAAGGCATCGCGATCTTTCTGGCGCTTGCCGACCGGATGCCGGACGTGAAGTTTGCAGCCGTCCCCACCTGGGGAACGATCGCCGAAGATCTCGCGGCGATGCGACAACGTCCCAACATCACTGTGCTCGAGCCTGCCGACAACATCGACGTGATCCTCGCGCGCACGCGCGTGCTGCTGGTTCCCTCGGTGTGGGCTGAGGCGCGTTCACGGATTATCGTCGAGGCCATGATGCGCGGCGTGCCGGTGATGGCGGCGAACGTCGGCGGCATTCCGGAAGCGATGATGGGCCTCGACTACCTGCTTCCCGTGCTCCCGATCGAGAAATACCGGCCGCAGGTGGATCAGCAGATGGTGCCGATCGCCGAAGTCCCCGAGCAGGACGTCGGGCCCTGGCAGGCGGCGCTCGCCGAGTTGCTCTCGGATCGCAACCGGTATGAAAAGCTCGCGAATCTCTCGCGAGTCACCGCGCTGATGTACGTGGGCGGCGTTTCGGTTGGGCCCTTCGAGCAGTTCCTTCAGAAATTGCTGCTCGTACCACGCCGCGAGCGGCCGGTGGCCGCAGCCGATCGCCTCTCTCCCGAAAAGCAGCGACTGCTTGCGCTGCGAATGAAGAAGCGTGCTTCGGGCGCGTGGTTTCCACGTCTCGATGCGGATTCGGGAGCGGCGATGCGGCTGTTCTGCTTCGCGCACGCGGGAAGCGGGCCCGCTGCTTTCCGTGCGTGGCCCAAGCGATTGCCTGCCGAAATCGCGGTCGCGCCGGTGTGTCCGCCGGGCCGCGAAACCAGGCTCGTCGAGCCGCCTTTCACGGAAATGTCGCCTCTCGTCGAGGCGCTGGGCGAGGCGATTGCGCCGCAACTGCGAACTCGGTTCGCTTTCTTCGGACACAGCATGGGCGCCGCCGTCGCCTTCGAGCTCGCGCGCTGGCTGCGGCGTCACGGGCATCCGCAACCTGCAGCGCTGATTGTTTCCGCCGCGCGTGCGCCGCAGTTCCGGAGAGGTCATGTGCCTGGGCCTGATCCGGCCGACGCGGAGTTGCTCGATCAGTTGCGGCGTCTCGGCGCTGTAGACGAAACGATCGCGCTGGTCTGGCCCGCATTGCGGGCAGACACGCAGCTCTATCGGCGGTACACGTACACTGACGACGCGCCGCTTGACTGCCCGATTCACGCCTTTGGCGGCAACGACGACCCGAACGTACAGCCCGAGCATCTGGAAGCCTGGCGCCAGCAAACGCGTGCCGACTTCACACTGCGAATCTTTCCCGGCGGTCACTTCTTCCTGCGAGATCGGGAGGTGGATTTCCTCGACGCTTTGGCAAAAACCATGTGGCCGGGCTCAATTCCGCGCGACTTGCAGAACTCCAGGTAGAGCCATCCGTAACTGCTGGTGATGTAGTCCTCGGGTCTGAATCCGAGACGGCGCGCCGTGCGGTCGATCCATTGCGGCGGCCCTTCGAGCTCGACGAAATTGCCGATCGGCGTCTCATCGATCATGACGTGCCCGCCGCCGCGCTTGCCTCGAAATTCGGTTCGGTATTTCTGGTAACGCCACGCCACAGTGTAGCCGAGCCGCTCGAGCACGGCATGCATCGTGGTCAGACTCGAAATCTCCGTTTCCAGTTCCTCGCGCGACTTGTGCCGGCCCGGCGCGGGCGGCCCCTTATAGGTAAGCACCGAGCGGCCTCGGAAGCTCCTTAAGCGAAGCAGTTTTTTCGCCGCGCGTAGATGGCAAGCAGGGGTGTCGAAGACTTCGTTGATCTCGAGCGCCCGACGCCCGATGGCAGCGAAGCCCAGCCGCGCCAGAGCCCGCCGGATCGGCCGCGGGTCCTCGATGCGAAGTTTGATCTCCGTCTCCACGTTCCCGCGTCTCGACGCCATCGACTTGTATAATAGCCTTTAGCGCGCCCGTAGCTCAGCTGGATAGAGCGGCTGGCTTCGAACCAGTAGGTCGGGAGTTCGAGTCTCTCCGGGCGCGCCAGAACCGCATCATCTCCCTCAATTGCGCGCCTCACCGCTACGATGTATAAGAGTCCATGCAGCCGGTCTTCAAACGGAACCGCGACCGTGAGGGAGCGGCTCGGGAGAAATCATGAACCGAAGAGCATTCTTGAAATCACTTGCGGTGGCGCCGGCCGCCGGCCTGGTCAGGCCCAGGATCGCCGAAGCGGCGCTTCCCAAAGCGAAGATCACGCGCGTCCGTATCTACAAGCCGCCAAATCTCAACCAGCTCTTCAATCAGAGCGACATGATCGTGACGGTCGAAACGGACATCGGCGTCACCGGCATTGGCGAGGGCGGCGCGAAGGACACGCTGGAGCAGTGCGCCGGGACGCTCATCGGCAAGAATCCGTTTCGCATCGAATCCATCTGGCAGGAGATGTATATCGCATGGTTTTACCCGCCGGGCCGCGAAAAGATCCACGCCCTGGGGGCCCTTGATCTCGCGCTGTGGGACATCAAGGGCAAGGTGCTCAAGATGCCCGTTCACGAGATTCTCGGCGGCGCGGTGCGTAACTTCTGCGAGTGTTACGCGACGGGCGGCGGACGTCCCGCGGGCGCCCCGGCGGGCCAGACAGCGGCGCGTCTGAGCCTGCGGGAGCGCGCCAAAGCCACGATGGAAGCCGGCTACCGCGCGTTTCGCATGGGCGCGGCCGACACACCCGTGGGCGGCGTGTTCAACACGCACGAGCGCGTCCGCAAGATCGCGCAGGATTGTAAAGAGGTGCGCGAAGGCGTCGGCCCGAATGGCGACTGGTGCATTGATCTGCATCAACGCTTCGACTATAGCGACGCTGTGCGCGCCTGCAGGCTGATGGAGGAACACGAGCCATACTTCGTTGAAGATCCGGTCCGCGACGAGCACGCGCATCAGGACTTGCCGAAGCTACGGCAGATGACGACCGTTCCGCTCACTCACGGCGAGGAGTGGGGCCAACGCTACGACTTCAACCGTCTGGTCGAAAATCACGACATCGACTACATTCGCGCGACGCTGCCGAATGTCGGCGGGATCACGGAGATGATGAAGATCGCAGCCATCTGTGAGACACACGCGGTCGGGATCATCCCGCATTTCACCGGGCCGATCGCGACGGCCGCACTGGTCAACTGCCTGAGCACGTTCCCGGGCCCTGTCATCATGGAGTACAACTACGGCGGACGCACGATCGCGCATCTGCCGGAGTGTCTCGATTTCAAGAACGGCAAGGCGCAGTTGAACGACCGTGCAGGCCTGGGTGTGACGCCCGAGATGAAGCTGCTGACCCAGATCGGCGAAATAACCGAGCCGGGACGGCGGAATGTGTACGTGCGGCCGGACGGATCGCTGACGCACTGGTAGGTTGCCTACCAGAACAAGATGTTTAGCACAACCGCCGCGACGCCGATCACGATGGCGAGCGGCGCGGGGCGCTTGAACCACGGGAGGCCCTCTTCGCGCGGCGTCTCGGTCAGCCCGTAGACCAGGCCCTTCAGCTCCGCATCGGGCCGCGGCTTCGTCATCAGGCTCACCACGATGGTGACCACGAAACACGCGCTCCACGCAAAGATGGCAATCCAGAAGTTTTGCGCCATCGTCGATGGAAACTCGTGCGCCACGCCGAGCCAGCCGCCCTTGCGCTCCGCCATCGTAAAGCCGTGCGTGAGCGCCGCCGCGGCAGTCCCCGAGAGTAAGCCTGCGAACGCTCCGTGGCCCGTCGCGCGACGCCAGAACATGCCCAGCAGGAACGTCGCGAACAGCGGCGCATTCACGAATCCGAATACGAGCTGGAGCAGATCCATGATGTTGTTGTAACGCGTGGCTACATACGCGGTCGCGATCGACAGCAGAGTGCCGAAAACCGTCGTGAGCCGCCCGACAGTGAGGTAATGCGTGTCGGGCGCCTTCGGGCGAATGTAGCTCTGGTAGATGTCGAAGGTGAAGACCGTGTTGAACGCCGTGACATTCCCCGCCATGCCCGACATGAACGACGCCATCAGCGCGGTGAGACCGACGCCGAGCATGCCGGACGGGTAGAACTGGGCCATCAGCGTCGTGAGCGCCTGATCGTAATCGTAGCCATCGCCCTTCACTGGCAGCGAGTATCCGGCGCTCATTCGAGACAATGCGAGCGCCGCGATTCCAGGAACGATCACGATGAACGGCATCAGCATCTTCGGCAGCGCCGCGAGAACGGGAGTGCGTCGTGCGGCCGACATGCTCTCCGCAGCCATCGCGCGTTGCACCACGAGGAAGTCGGTGCACCAGTAGCCGAACGAGAGCACGAAGCCAAGACCCGCAACCAGGCCGAAGACCTCAATGCCCATGGGGTTCTGCGACGCACTGCCCACGTACTGCCACGAGTGCGTCATCACGGCGGGAATCCGCGCCGCCATCGCGTCCCATCCGCCCGCCTTCATCACCGCCAGAATCGCAAGGGGCGTGAATCCGAACACGATCAGGAAAAACTGCAACACCTCGTTGTAGATCGCGCTGGTCAGGCCGCCGGCTACGGTATAGAGCAGCACGATCAGCGCCGAGAGAACCACCGACGCCGTGAAGCTCCAACCCAGCACCAGTTGCAGGAGCAGACCCAACGCGTACATCGAGATTCCCGACGAAAACACCGTCATGACCGCGAAGGTGATGGCGTTGAAGCCGCGCGTCTTCTCGTCGAAGCGAAGTTTAAGGTACTCGGGCACCGACCGCGCGCGGCTGCCGTAGTAGAACGGCATCATGAACACGCCAACGAAAAGCATCGCGGGCACCGCGCCGACCCAGTAGAAATGCGCCGTCATGATGCCGTACTTGGCGCCGGAAGCCGACATGCCCACCAGTTCCTGAGCACCGAGATTGGCGGCGAGAAACGCCAGGCTGGTGATCCACACCGGAACCGAGCGGCCGGATAGTAGAAAATCCCCGCTCGTGCGCATCTTGCTCCGGAGCCTCCAGCCAATACCGAGGACGACGGCGAAGTACACGCCGAGGATCAGGTAATCGATAAGGTGCAGCGTCACAGGGAAAGCAGGAGTGTATCAGAAAGCCGGGGCGGCGCTCAGAGTGAAAACGCCACGTACTCATCGCCGGAAGGCGTGGGCTGACGATTGCCCCCGCCGCAGGCGATCACGACATACTGCTTGTCGCCGACCGCATACGTACACGGGGTCGCGTAGCCGCCCGCCGGCAGCTTGTGTTCCCACAGCACCGCGCCGCTCGCCGAATCGATCGCGCGGAATTTCTCGTCCGGAGTCGCTGCGACAAAAACCAGCCCACCCGCTGTTGCAATGCAGCCGCCAAGTTGGAAAGACCCGGTACGTTTGTGGCCGCGCGCGACCAAGGTTGGATATTCGCCGAGCACCTCCCGCCAGGCGAAATCACCCGAGTTCATGTCGATTGCGGTGATGTGCCCCCACGGCGGCTTGACGCCCGGATAGCCTTCGTGATCCACGAGCTTTTCGTAGCTGCCGTACGCGAATCGAAATGGGTCGCCCGGGCGAGGATCGAGCAGCGTCGAGATGCTCGGCAACTCGCTCGAGTTGACGAACAGCCGCTGGCTCGCGGGATCGAACGCGCAGCCGCCCCACAGGGCGCCGCCCAGCGTTCCCGGCGAATAGATCGTGCCTTGCTTGCTCGGCGGTGCGTACGGCACTCCGCCGCGGACGGATCGAAAGCGTTGCAGCGCGAACTGGCGCGCTTCCTTCGAAATGTCCGTGATCAGATCCTCGTTCACTTCGAGCCTTGAAAGCGCCGCCGGCTTGAGCGGGAACGGTTGCGTCGGCGACAGCTTCTCATCCTCCACATCGCTCGGCGGCGTCTTGCGCTCTTCGACGGGAAATACCGGCTTACCCGTCTCGCGGTCCAGCAGGAAGACGAAGCCCATCTTGGTAACCTGCGCCACCGCGTCACGCATCCGCCCGTTTCGCCGGACGCTGATCAACGTGGGCGGCGCCGGCAAATCGTAATCCCAGACGTCGTGGTGCACCGTCTGGAAATGCCACATGCGCTTTCCTGTACGCGCATCGAGCGCCAGCACGCAATTGGCGAATAGATTGTCGCCGTGGCGGTCGCCGCCCCAGAAATCGAACGCGGCCGACCCCGTGGACACGAAGGCCCAGCCGCGCTTGACGTCTACGCTCATGCCGCCCCAGTTATTCGCCGCCCCGTTGCGCTGCCACGAATCTTTGGGCCAGGTGTTGTAGCCGAACTCGCCCGGATGCGGAATCGTGTGGAAGATCCACTTCCGCTTGCCCGTGTAGACGTCGTAACCTCGGATATGCCCCGGCGCCTGCGGTCGCGGGCCTTCTCCCCCGCCTCCACCCACGATTACCGTGTCTTCGAAGACCACGGCCGGGCTGCTGACGCGAAAACTGAGACCCGTCATGTCCCGGTCGAACTGCGCCGACAAGTCCACGACGCCGTTATCGCCAAATGTGCGCACGGGTTCGCCGGTCTGTGGATTCAGCGCGTACAGTTTATTTTGAATCGCGGCAAACACACGCCGGTCCTTCCCGTCCTCGAACCAGGCGACGCCGCGGTTGACGCCCGCACCGCGCGCCGGTGTGCCCAGCGGGTTGAAGTTCCACAGCGGTTCACCCGTCGCGGCCTTGAGGGCCCGCAGTTGCACGCGCGGTGTCGTGAGGAACATCACGCCGCCAACCACCAGCGGTGTGCACTCGATCGTCGTGGCCGGTTTTCGCAGCGCGTCGCCGCACGGATGGCTCCAGGCCACCTTAAGTTTCGCGACGTTCGAGCGCTTGATCTGCTCGAGCGGTGAGAACCGCGTCGCGCCCGCGTCGCCGCCGTAATAGCGCCAGTCTTCGTCGCCGCGCGCGGCCCACGCCGGCGCAGCCAGCAACACAGAGGACAGGAAGTTTCTACGATCGATCATGGTGTGTGGTCCTAGTGCGAAGCTGTGCGGTCGCGGGCCGCGCCGGCGAAACAGTAGAGAGCTTCGGTCGTGCGCAGATAGATGTGGCCTTCCGACAGCGCCGGCGTGGCGTAACAGCCTTCGCCCAAATCGTTCAGTGCGAGGACGTCCCACTCTTTAGCGGCGCGCAGCACCGCCACTTTCCCCTCTTCGGTGGCCAGGTAAAGCTTTCCCTCCGCTGCCACCGGCGATGCGGAATAGCCGCCGAGGGCCCCCGGAACGCGGCCTGTCTTCGCCACCTCCCCGGTCGCCGCATCGAATGACGTGAGGATGCCGCCGTTTTTCACCACGTAGACCACGCCGTCGTAGAAAAGCGGCGACGGGATCACCCCAACGAAACTCTTCTCGTATCGCCAGAGCTCGCGCGTTCGAATGGCGCTGCGCGCTTTGGCGTCGGGATTCCGCTCGAGGCGCAGCGCGATCAGCCGCGACGGCGCGAGCACCTGCCGCTGCTTCTCGTCCCACTCGTCTTGCGTGACAATGCGATCGCGGTTGCCCTCGAACTTCGCGATGCCGAGAAGAAAGGCGTTAGTCCCGTATTCATCGGGAGTGAGCTTGCGGTCCTGGTTCTTATCGAGCTTGGCAAGCTGGTTTGAAAAAGGCGTCGCCGATTCGTTGCCGTAGCCGAATGTGAAGACTGTATCCTCCACCAGCACCGGGCTGGCGACGATCGCGGGGCTCAGGATATTGTCGTTCAAGGTGCGTGCGCCGCTCTGGGCGCTGTGCCCGCCAAACTGGCCGCGGCTCGCAGTCAAAATGTGCAGGCCGGCGCCCCGCCCGCCGTAGAGCAGTGGAGTTCCCCAACCGTCCTTTTCCTCGCGCGCCGTCTTCCAGCGGATCTCGCCGTTGCGGCGGTCGAAGGCGGCGACGTAAGAGTCGTCCTGCTGATCGGCGACAACGACCACCGAATCTCCCGCCAGAATCGGAGACGAAGAGATCCCCATGATATTCGTGAATGGACCGAGCGGAGCTTTCCATCGCACTTTGCCGGCGGCGTCGTAGGAGATCAGCCCGAACTCACCGAAGAATGCGTAGACGTTCTCGCCGTCGGTGACCGGCGTGATAGCCGCGGGCTCATTCAGTTGGTTCTTGTCCTCTTCGCGCGCCCGGTCCTGCGACTGCTCCCACAACAGCTTTCCGGTTTTCCGGTCAAAGCACTGCGTGTAGAGCTTGCTTTTCTCGTATCCCGTCAGGAAAATCCGGTCGCGTGTAAGAACGGGCGACGACTTCCCCGGCCGAACCGCAGTTCGCCAGACGGCATTCCGCTCGCGTCCGAACTCGGCCGGAAATCCGGCGTCCTTCGAGACTCCGGAGCCGTTCGGGCCGCGAAAACGCGACCAGTCTTCTGCATGACTGAGGGACAGAATCGCAACCGGAAGAAGTAGACGAAGTATCATGAGACGCCCGGCCACAGTATATCGTGGCGCAAGGCGTTCGCGCCTGCCACGGCCCGGCTCGTCGATATTCGCCCCAACAGATCCGCGACGGTGAGGGAGCGGCCCGAAACCACGTAGAATGAAAAAGAGCGCGGTCCGCACGAACCTCGAGCGGCCGTACCTCCCCTTCCCCAAAGAGCGACGGAGAGGCTTGAGCGGAATTTCATCGGGAGACTTATGGAAGAGCAAAGTTGTGACATCGGACTGATTGGTCTGGCTGTCATGGGTCAAAACCTTGTCCTCAACATGGCCGACCACGGCTATCGCGTGGCCGTGTACAACCGAACCGTGTCCAAGGTCGACGAGTTCGTCCAGAACGAAGCGAAGGGCAAAAGCGTCGCCGGCTCGCATTCCATCGAGGAGCTGGTAAAAGCGCTGAAGAAGCCGCGCCGCGTCATGCTCATGGTGAAGGCCGGCAAGACCGTCGACGAAATGATCGACCAGTTGCTCCCGCACCTCGAGCCGGGCGACATCATCATCGACGGCGGCAACTCGAATTATCAGGACACCAACCGCCGCTGCAACGAGCTCGAAGCGAAGGGCCTTCTGTTCATCGGTACCGGCGTGTCGGGCGGCGAGGAAGGCGCGCGCCACGGTCCATCGATCATGCCCGGCGGCAGTCCCGCGGCTTGGCCGCACATCAAGGAGATCTTTCAATCGATCGCCGCGAAGGTCGATAACGGCGTGCCCTGCTGCGACTGGGTCGGTGAAAACGGCGCCGGCCACTACGTCAAGATGGTCCACAACGGCATCGAGTACGGCGACATGCAGCTCATCTGCGAAGCCTATCACGCGATGAAGGACGGCCTGGGCCTCAATGCCGGCGCACTGCATCACGTATTCGCGGATTGGAACAAGGGCGAGCTCGACAGTTACCTGATCGAGATCACCAGCGAAATCTTTGCCAAAAAAGACGACGCCGGCTCACCGCTGATCGACAAGATCCTCGACACGGCCGGCCAAAAAGGCACGGGAAAATGGACCGGCATCAGCTCGCTCGAGCTGGGCGTCCCGGTGACGCTCATCGGTGAAGCTGTCTACGCCCGCTGTCTCTCGGCGATGAAGGACGAGCGCGTCGCCGCTTCGAAAATCCTCACCGGACCCAAACGGAATGTGACCGGCGATTCGAAAGCCTTCATCGAAGACGTCCGTCGCGCGCTCTACTGCTCCAAGATGATTTCCTACGCGCAGGGCTACATGCTGCTGCGCGAAGCGGCCAAGGAAGAAAAGTGGAATCTCAATCTAGGCGGCATCGCCCTGATGTGGCGCGGCGGATGCATCATTCGCAGCCGCTTCCTCGGAAAAATCAAAGAAGCGTTCGACAAGAACCCGAGCCTCACCAACCTGCTGCTCGACGACTTTTTCAGCAAGACGCTCATCGGATACCAGGACTCCTGGCGGCGCGCCCTGATCCAGTCGATTGAGTGCGGCGTTCCTACGCCCGCGTTCTCGACGGCGCTGGCGTTCTACGATGGCTACCGCTGCGAGCGCCTGCCAGCCAACCTGCTGCAAGCCCAGCGCGATTACTTTGGCGCGCACACCTACGAACGAGTCGACCAGCCACGCGGCCAGTTCTTCCACACCAACTGGACCGGCCGCGGCGGCCGCACGTCGTCGGGCACCTACAACGCTTGATCAGAGGAGCTATCGGAGAATCGAATGAGCTATGGTCTGAATATCCGCCCCGACGGTGCGCTCGATCTTGTTTCGCTCGGCGCGATTGTCCACCGGCTGGACCCCGGGGTGATTCCATTTCGCAAAGCCACCAGGTGCCAGATTCACGTGAGCGGCGGCGAATTCAACGTCGCCGCGAACCTCGCCGACGGCTTCGGCCTCAAGACCGGCATCGCCAGCGCGATGGTCGAATATCCAATCGGCGACCTGATCGCCGAACGCGTGCGAGCGATGGGCGTCAAGCCGTTCTACAAGCGGTTCAAGCACGACGGCGTCACGGGTCCCAACATGGCGACGGTCTACAGCGACCGCGGACTCGGCGTGCGCGCGCCCGTCGTGTTCTACAACCGATGCAACGAAGCTGCCGCGCGCCTCAAGCCCGGCGATTTCAACTGGACCGAAATCTTCGCCGGCGGCGTGCGCTGGTTTCACAGCGGCGGCATTTTCGCGGCGCTCTCGGAATCGACTCCCGAGGTGATCATCGAAGGCATGCAGGCCGCCAAGGCCGCGGGCGCTGTGGTCTCGTTCGATCTCAACTTCCGCGAAAAGCTCTGGAAGGTCTTCGGCGGAGCCGATCGCGCGGTGCCGGTCATCGCCCGGATCGTGAACAACGTCGACGTGCTGGTCGGCAACGAGGAAGATCTGCAAAAGGGCCTTGGCATTCCGGGACCCGAGGTGTCTGCGAAGTCGAAGCTCGACCCGAGCGCATTCTTCGGGATGATCGACCGCGTCGTCCAGCAGCATCCGCAGGTCAAGATCGTGGCGACGACCCTTCGCGAGGTGTACTCCACGAATCGGCACTGTTGGGGCGCGGTCGCTTGGATCAACGGCAAGACGCACGTGTCCCAGACCTGCGATCTGGACGTCCACGACCGCGTCGGCGGCGGCGACGGCTTCGCGTCCGGCTTCTTCTACGGAATCCTCGCGGGCGAACCGCCCGAAGAAGCGCTCAAGCTCGGCTGGGCCCACGGCGCTCTCCTCACCACTTTCCCCGGCGACACGACGATGGCCACGGTCGACCAGGTGCGAGCATTCGCCAAGGGCGGCTCAGCCCGAATTCAAAGATAGCGCGTGGCGCAGGCACGTGCCTGCCGCGTCAAGACTCGTCGTGACGCTCGGCGAGTCTCACCCCAACCCCTTCAACACCTCGCGCGCCCGCTTCATCGGCGCCGTCTCCGCATCGTTCGCGCCCTTGATGTAATACACCGCCGTCGCCAGCATGTGCGGCTGCCACTCCGGACTCACCAGCGGAACATCCTCGATCAACGCCGCCAGGTATTTGTAATAGTGCACCTCGGCGGCGCGCGAGACCGTATACCGCATCGCGCCCGCGAAGAACGCATTACGCGCGGGCACGTCCGGCGCGAGTCGGAACACGCGGGCGGCCGCAGCGTCGACGTTAGCCGGAATCGCGGCGAAAATTTCTTCGAGCGCCTTCTCCGGCGCCGCGTTTTCCGCGCTCGGCTCCATGGACGGGATCTCGAACTTTCGCAGCGCGTCCTCGCGCGCGCCGGCGAATTTGCGGAACTGGACCATCCAGCCGACCCCCTGCAGCGCCAGAAGAAATCTTACTTGCGGGTCGGACGCGGCCAGGTACGCATGATGCATCGCGTTGGCGGACGTGACCGAGTGGATCGAGACGAGCGCCGCACTCTGCCGCGCGCGCATCCTCAATTCGGCGGAAGCCAGATGGACGGCGTCCCACACGGAACCTGCACTGGCTTTGCCCTTCGCCAGGCGAGAGGCGACGTCAGCGCACGCCTCATCCGGTGACGCTTCGCGCATGACGGCGAGAATCTCACTCGCGGCTGCTTGATCACCACGGTCCTCAACCCACTTTTCGGGAAGCTTGGTCTCCTTCAGGCGCTTGAGGTTGCCCGCGTAGCACTGGTCGTCGAGCGCATAGCCGTTGACCTGTTGTTGCCGGCCGAAGTCGAGAAGCCCCAGCACCAACGACCGGAGCACGGGCTCGGCGTGCTGCCATCCGATGGTGTGCAGCGTTCGCGCCGCGTTAGCGACGTAGATCGCCTTGTGTCCGATGTTGCGGTAATCGCGCGCGCCGTAGCGCCACAACATTTCGATTACATCCGGACCGCTCCTGTGGCGGGCCAGCGCGACTACCGCCCGCTCGGCGCGCTCCTGATCCCACGCCTCCATCGCGGCGGTAAACTCAGAGGCCGCGCGCTCTGGCGCCGGCAGCGTCCCCTTGATCGCCCCCATCGTGTAGTCGCCGCCCTGCGCCTTGGCGTCGCGATCCTGCGCGGCCTTGAAATTGTCGAGCGCATAGAACAGCGGCAGCAGCCGCTCCCCGGCCGGCGCGTCCAGGCTCATCTGGTGCGCGGAATGGATGACAAACACGCAGTGCATGGCGAATCCCGGAGGCTGCGGGTTGATGTTGCGCACCCCCGCCAGAAACAGCGCCGCCAGCAGATCGCGGTAGGAGGCCCCGCCGCGCAGTTGCGCCGCCAGCATCTCGGCGCACTTCTCGCGCGGCGTCTGCTCCATCAGCCGGACCAGCGGCTCGATTTCCGGGCGCATTTGGACCACGTCGGGCGTGACGCGCGATTCGGCCGCCGTAAGCGGCGCCGCCAGGCTCCATAGACCCGCTTTGAGAACCTCTCGCCGTGAGGGCATGATCGGCCTCCTGTGG
>JBOGMR010000782.1:0-3046 GCA_050746825.1 Bryobacteraceae bacterium
GACACGCGTTGCGCGTCGCGCCGGGAAAAAGCAGGCGGCGAGTCCCGCAATCGCGACCACACCCACCACCGTGGCGAGCGTCAATGGATCGTTCGGTGACACGTTCCAGAGCTGGGTCCGGATGATCCGAGTCGCGGCCAGGCTCGCAGCGAGTCCCGCAACAACCCCGATCGCCAGCAGCCGGGAGCCCATCCACAGCACCATCCGCAGCACCTGCGGGCGGCCGGCGCCCAGGGCCATGCGCAGCCCGATTTCGTGAGTCTGCCTCACCACGGTGTACGCGATCATGCTGTAAACGCCGATCAACACCAGCACTAACCCCACACCCGCAAACACGCCCAGGAGCACCAGGCTGAATTGCGGCTCCGCAAAGGTGAACTGCTTGAGATAGCCTTGCAGCGTGCCGGAGAGCGTGATCGCAACGCCGCGATCCACAGCCCAGATCTCGCGCCGCACGCTGTTCAGAAGTGACATGGGCTCCACCGCCGTCCTGACGAGAATCCCCCGCTCGAATCCCCCGGTGATGGTGTAGGGAACGAACATCTCCGGAGTTATGGGCTCCTGAATTCCTTGATTCTTCGCATCGGCAACGACGCCGATGACCTCGAACACCGGATTCGGAACAGGAGAATCCGGCAATGTTTCGAGCATTTTGATCTTGATCTGCCGCCCGATGGGATCTTCGCCGGCGAAGTACTTGTTCACGAGAGTCTGATTGACCACCGCCACTTTGCGCGCATCGTTGACCTCCACCTCCGACAGCGTCCGCCCGCGTAGCAGCTTCAGACCAAGCGTCGGGAAGTATCCTTCGCTGCACAACTGGAAGATCGCGTTCCACTCCTCGGTATGCGACTTGCCGAGGATGTCGATTTCGCTGCGGATGCCGCCGTACGGAGGCAGCGTGGTCGTCTCGGTCGCGGCTACCACGCCGGGCAACGATTGCAGCCGCCGCAACAATTGGCGGAAGAACTGATGCTTGGAAGCGGCGTCCTTGTACTGCCCGCGCGGCAGCGGCAGGCGCGCCACCAGGATGTTGTCCGGGTTGAGACCCAGGTCGACGGTCTGCAGCTTGATGAAGCTGCGCATAAGCAGGCCCGCGCCCGCCAGCAGCACCAGCGACAGCGCGATCTCGATCACCACGAGCGTGTTCCGCAGTTTGCCGCGCCGGAACCCGCCGCTGATGCCTTTGCCCGAATCCTTGAGCGGATCGACCACGTCGCGCCGCGCGGCCTGCAGCGCCGGAGCGAGTCCGAACAGCAGCGCAGTCAGGCTCGCCGCGCCGAGGGTGAACAGCAGCACGGGGACGTTGAGCTGGATCTGCGCTTCCCTCGGAATGAGGCCATCCGGAATCAGCGTCACCAGCGCCTTGATCCCTCCGTACGAGAACAGACATCCGAGCACTGCTCCGCCCAGCGCGAGCACAAGGCTTTCGATCAGAAGCTGCTGAATTAGCGTCACCCGGCTTGCTCCCAGCGACGCACGAATCGCCATCTCCTTCTCGCGCGCCGTAGCCCGCGCGAGCAGCATGTTCGCGACGTTGCTGCACGCAATCAGCAGCAACAGCCCCACCGCGGCCGCGAGCGTGTACAAGGTTTTTCGAAATTGGCCGACGAGGCTGTCCACCCAGCTCACAATGTGGACTGTGAACTTAGCCGGGTAGTTCTTCGGATACACTTGCGCGACGCGGCGAGCGATCACGTCGATGTCCGCCTGCGCCTGGTTCAGAGTGACACCGGGCTTCAGCTTCGCCTGGAACATGTAGTATTGGCGGCTGGTGACTTTATCGGCGCGATCCAGGGTCACGGCTTTCCACAGGTCCGCGCCGACCTTGGTGAACCGCACCGGCATGATCCCCACAAGAGTGGTCGGAATGCCGTTCAACACGAAGGTGCGGCCAACGATAGACGGGTCGAGGCTGTAGTGCTTCGCCCACATCTTGTAACTCATCACGAATACCGGCGGCGCGCCGGGCTTGGCATCGTCCGGCGTCAGTATGCGGCCGTGCAGCGCCGGCACGCCGAGGAACTGGAACGTGTTCGTGGTGACGAGGCCGGCGGCAAACTGTTCGGTTCCCTCGTTGGTCGTGAGCAGAGCGTCTTCACGAGTGCCGCCGATGACTTCATCGAAGACATGGTTCTGCTCCTGGTAGTCGAGGAACTCCGGGACCTGAAAGAAATTGCGCCCGCCCGGACGTGTGCTGGCCGCGTCGCGAATCTGAATCGCAACCACCCGTTCGGCGTCGGTGTAAGGAAACGGGTCGAGCAGCACGTTGTAGATTACGCTGAAAATGGTCGTGGACGCGCCGATGCCAAGTGCCAGCGTCAAGATCGCCAGGACGGTGAATGACGGCTCCTTGCGCAGGCCGCGCAGTCCATAGGTGAGATCCTGCCAGATCCGGGACATATGGCTTATGACGCACGAGAAGGCGTTTTGTTCCCGCCATTGTCGCGGGCAACTTCCGGAAAGCGCCCGCGCCACGATTGGGGTACTGATACCATCGGATTAACGGGACGCCTATGCTTGCCCGACTCCTCCCCGGTCTCCTCCTAGCCACAGTCGCGCTCCATTCCGCCCCACGCCGTATCCTCTACGTCACCCACACCGCGGGTTTCCGGCACGGGAGCATCGAAGTTTCGCGCGAGACCTTCAATAAAGTCGCGGCGCGCTCCGGTGTCCTGGAGATTCAGCACACCGAAGACGTCTCGCTGCTGACTGCGTCGGTCTTGCAGAATTTCGATGCGGTTTTCTTCTTCACCAGTGGTGAGCTTCCCCTCAGCGCGCAGCAGAAGACCGATTTGCTCACCTTCGTCCGCGACGGCAAAGGATTCGGCGGTGCGCACAGTGCGACGGACACGTTGTATACATGGCCGGAATATGGAGAGCTGATTGGCGCGGTTTTTGACGGCCATCCCTGGGCGCACGAGGTGACCATCGACATCGAAGATCCGGGGCATCCGGCGGCGCGCGCGCTCCCGCCGTCGTTCCGGATCTCCGACGAGATCTACCAGTTCCGCAGTTTTTCGCGGGAGCGCGTGCGGGTACTGAT
>JBOGMR010000783.1:0-7506 GCA_050746825.1 Bryobacteraceae bacterium
GCCCTCGACAACCGCTCCAACGTTCAACTGGCGGCCGATCTGGCGGGCATCGGCAGTGCGCCCTTTAAACTGAGAAGCTGAGGACCGGCCCACCAGGCGAAGGCCCTGAACTCTAGCAAGCGTACTCATGACCTCGGAAGTGAATTCATCGCCGAGCTGTTCGGGATCGTCGCCGGAATCGAGATTCACGAACGGCAGAACCGCAATCTGAGTTGGAGGCGGCACTCGGCTCCCGGCGATTCTGGCTGCGGAAACGGTCTTGAGCCACCACGCGGCGATGATGACGAGAACCGCCGCCGTTGCCAAGGCTGCTATTTTCCAGTGACGGTAGTTGCGTCGCGAGCCGTCCCGCGGGTGGCTCTCCGCCTGAACGGAGTGGAACTCGGGTACATAACTTCCCCGCGGCAGCTCGATTCGTATCGGTTCGACGGCGCCCTCGGCGCGGTAGTAGGCCGCGAGCTTGGCACGCAGACGGCTGGCTTGGATTCGGACGATGGCATCGGTTCGCGGATCAAACCGGTCCGGCCTCCCCAGCACCTCGACGCCGAGCGTGTACTCTTTCAGCCGGTCTGAGCGGCCTTCCAGCGTTTGCTCGACGGCGTAGCGAAGGAATCGGCTCAGGGTCTGAGACCCTTGAAACCCGCGACTGGCAAGGAGCCGCTCCAGCGTGCCGCGGACGTCGTCCGCAGCGACACTCCCGGAACCGGCAACGGGGGCAACGATGCTGTCGTCCTTCCCGTTACTTCCCACGGTTTCCTCCCTGGTAACAACAGGGTCCGTTACAGAGTGTAGCTGAAACGTTGCCGTTACGGTTACACAACCGTTATCCGATTGCCCGTTCGACCGGCGTGACCCACAATCGGGCTGGTGGTCTCACGAACGGAGGGTCGAGCCATGAAATCGCTGACGAGCAACAGGGCGGCGGCCGGCTGGTGCCTGCTGTTCATCATGAGCCACGTCTTGCCTGTGGCGGCCCGCGCGGGCGTGCTCCAGCAAGTGGAAGTGAGTCAAACCCTGGAGGGCGTCCTGGGCGTGTTCGATACCGGCGAGGTGTTTGGCGCCACCAGCGGCGACATTGTGGATAACATTCTCGCTCAGATTGGAGCCTTTCCCGCCGTCGGCTTTCGCGCCGTTTCCTCGGCCAGCCAGTTTGGCAGCGTCGGGCTTTCCGGGATTGTCTTCCCACGCGGTATGGAACTGGTGTCTTCTGTCCGCATCCAGAGCGACGAATTCGTGAATGCCACGGGAGCGCCGCAACAGGCGACCGCGAACTTTGTGATTGACGGCGGATCCCTGTTCATCGAGGCCGGCAGGGGCGTACGGGCCACCTACGAACTGGAACTGTCTGTCTTCAACCTCGGCAACGTTCCGATCGAGACAGACCCGTTTCTGTTTCAATTTCTCCCGATCGGCGCACCCGGATTTCCATTTTCCGATGCGGTGTTTATTACAACAGGCATTCTTGAAGCCGACATCGCGGGGAATCTGTCTTTCCGGATCAACGAAGGTGTATTCGGCGGCAGCGACATTGGCGCCGTCTTCGATCCAGTGACGGGCCGAGTGGAGATTCCGCTATCCTTTCAGTCTCTCGACATTGGCCTCGTGAATCCCGGCGACCGATTGTATTTGTCGTACGGCTTGAGCCTTACTGTAGGTGGACTTGGTGTGAGCGAGGTTCAACCTCTCCGGCAGCTCAGTGCTGGGCGCGATTACCCTGGGACCTGGCGCGACGGTTCCCGAGCCGTCGTCGCGGCTGCTATACGTGATCGGCATCATCGGGTTGATCGTGGGGATCCGGTCGCGCAGACGCAGGGTCTTTGCGCGCCCCACCGTGCCGCATGTTCGAGGTTGATTCCGGCGGCGTCTGGTGGTGTCATGGAGACAGGGATGCTCCTGGCACACACGCCCGCGCGGCCCATGCCGCATTACTTCACCACGCCAGTCATTTCCCGGAGCAGTTGCTGTTCCTGCTGGCTGAAACGATTGCGGAATTCTTCGGTATTCATGTGCGAGCGCTGTTCAGTCTCGTCCATCTGCCGCAGCGTCTCGAACTCGCGGCGAACCAGCGGGCGGCGGCCGTCGGGTAGACTCTTGAAGCGGCCAAATACCCGGCGCGCCTGCTCCTGCCTGGCGGGGGGCAGGCTGTTGAACATGGCGTAGCTTTCGCTAAGCTGACTCCGCTGTTCGGGGGTCAGATTGTGGAAGCGTTCGAGGTTCGCTTCGATGCGCTTGCGCCGCTCGGGCGGCAGTTTGGCGAGCGCTCGCTCGCGCTGCTCGGGCGACATGTTTTCCCATCGATCGATGATGTTTGGGCGTGGCTCCGAATGCACCTTGCCGGGCGCCGATGTGCCCATGTTCTTGCCCATCTTGCCCATCTTGGGGCCAGCCGCCTTGAGCCCCTTGCCTGGACGGACCATCGGCCCTTGCGCCAGACCTGCGACGGCCAGCGCCAAAACTAACGCCGAAATCCGAATCAAGAAAAGAACCATGACTCACGCGCCGGAACTTACATCGATACGGACGCGCTCCCATCCGATCGCCCCACCAGATTGAGCTGGCGGAGCATTTCCATGTCCTCGAGGGTTCGCTCCACCTGATCGACTTCCTGCACTGCCTGCACTGCCTGCGGAGGTTCCGTCGGAAGCGGCGTAACTCCCGGATTCTGCAACAGGAAGCCACCCACCAACAACAGGCAGGCGGTAGCACCCAAGGGTACGCCCGGCCGCAACACCAGCGACCGGAGAGGATCCGTCACACGGCGCCACCAACCCGATTCAACCTCCGACTCGATCCGGCGATACAGCCGCCGATCGAAATCGGGCGTGATGGGCATCGATTCCCAGGTGTCCAGGGCCTGCCACATCGCCTTTTGGCCTTCACGAAACTCGCGGCAGGCCGGGCAGACGTGTATGTGCAATTCGAGCGAGGCAGCGGTGTCCGGGTCCAGCCGTCGAGCGCAGTAATCCAGCAAAAGCTCGGCGCTGTCTTGCGATTCAATCGGACATCTCATCTCGCCACTCCTTCTTCCTAAGGCTGCTCATTCTCTTCACGCCATGTGCGCCAGCCGTGCACGCAACGCCTCGTACGCCCGGAACAGCAGCGATTTCACCGCCGACTCCGAGCATCCCAAAACCTTCGCAATCTGCGAATACTCCATCTCCTCGTACTTATGCATCAGGACGGCCGCCCGCTGCTTCTCGGGCAGAGCCGCGACGGCCCGTCTGACCTCGTCCAGCTTCGTCCGGTAAACAAGATTCTGCTCGATCGACAGCGACCGGTCCGCCACTTGCCGCACCGGCGTGGTTTCCGACTCCACGTCGAGCGACTCATTCGACTTCTCGTGCCGCCCGTCACGCAACCAATTCAACGCCAGGTGCGTCGCGATCCGGAACAGCCAGGTTGTGAACTTTGCGGTCGGCTCGTAGCTGGTGCGCGACCGGTAGACGCGGAGGAACACCTCCTGCGCCAGTTCCTCCGAAACGCTGTTGATCTGCACCATCCGGTACAGGAAATGGATCACGGGCCCGCGATATTTATCGAGGAGAATGGTGAAACTGGCGTTGTCCCCCTCTTTTACGCGGAGCATTAGCTCGGCATCGTATTCGATGGCCACAGCCGCGCCCATATCTCTGTTAACCCGCTCGTTCACAGAAGGTTTCGCCTTGTCACTCCCCTTTTGTCACTCCCTTTTGTCACTCCCCCTTTAACGACCGCTCCATCAGGTGGCGGATCGCCTCAGACGGAGAACGTCCCAAGTGTAGCATCGCCTCCATTTGCTGTGCGATAGGCATTTCAACCCCAAGTTGGCGGGCGAGTTCTACGGCAGACTGGGTGGTTTCGACGCCCTCGGCCACCATTTGCATGGAGCGGGTGATGTCGGCCAGGGAGCGCCCGCGGGCCAACTCGATGCCGACCATGCGGTTGCGGCTGAGACCGCCGGTGCAGGTGAGCACCAGGTCGCCCAGACCGGCGAGACCGGCGAGGGTCTTGGCCTGGCCCCCCATGGCGACGGCGAGCCGGGTGATCTCTGCCAGGCCGCGGGTGATCAAGGCGGCCAGAGTGTTATGTCCGAATCCGAGCCCGTGGCAGACGCCGGCTCCGACGGCGACCACGTTCTTGAGTGCGCCACCCGCTTCGACGCCGGTGGGATCGGAGCTGGTGTAGAGGCGGAGCGTCGGACCCGAGAGGGAGGTCTGGACTGCCTGGGCGGTGTCCGGGTTCGAAGAGGCGACGACCAGGGCCGTGGGTTCTCCGGCGGCGACTTCGCGGGCGAAAGTGGGGCCGGAAATCGCGGCGATTTGCGGTCTTTTGTCGCCGAATACCTGCTCGATTACCTGCGACATTCTCAGCAGCGTGCCGGCTTCGAGACCCTTGGTGGCGCTGACCAGGATTGCGGAAGGCGCGATGTGCGGCCGGAGCCGCTCGTACATCCGGCGCGCATGGGCAGACGGAATCACGCCGAGGATGACGGGTGCGCCGGCCGCGGTGGCGGCGATGTCCGTGTGGACCTCCACGTGATCAGGCAACCGGAAACCGGGGAGATAGATGTCGTTCTCGCGGCTGGTGCGCATCCTCTCGGCGAGGTCAGGTTCGTAGACCCAGAGCCGCACGCGATCGAAGCGCGGCGCGAGCACGATCGACAATGCCGTTCCCCAGCTTCCGCCGCCGACGATGGCCAGCGGGTTCAACGCCGCGGGCTCCCCAAGGTGAAGACGCTTTCGGTTCCGGCGCGGAGGCGGCCGATATTCTCGCGATGCCGCCACACGATGAATGCCCCGCTGACCAGGGCTGCGCCCACCACGTAGTTGGGAG
Source organism: Bryobacteraceae bacterium (assembly GCA_050746825.1). Taxonomy (GTDB): domain Bacteria; phylum Acidobacteriota; class Terriglobia; order Bryobacterales; family Bryobacteraceae; genus JBOGMR01. The sequence goes on from JBOGMR010000783.1 coordinate 4,813, forward strand.
GATGCGAAATCATCCAGACGGCGAGCGGGAACGTGCCGGCGGCGAGAATGGAGCCGAGCGAAATGTGACGCGAGACCGCCACGGCAACGACGAACACGATCAGAGCCGAGACCAGCGGCAGCGGCGTGAGGCACAGATACGCCCCGACGAAACTGGCGACCGCTTTGCCGCCTTTGAACCCGAGGAACACCGGAAACGCGTGCCCGGCCATGACGGCGAGCGCGGCGGCAGTCATCCAGCGAAGGTCGCCCTCGGTCATGCGCCCGGCGAGCCACACGGCGAAATACCCCTTGCCGATATCGAGCAGCAGCGTCACGACGCTCGCGGCGCGGCCGGTGGTGCGCAGCACGTTGGTGGCGCCGATGTTTCCGCTTCCCGACGCGCGCACGTCCGCGCCCGTCTTCCACTTCACGATCAGGAAGCCGAACGGAATGGCTCCGAGCAAGTAGGCCGCGAGTATCGCCAGCACTGGTGTCGTCATTTTGTGAAAGGGAATTCCGCCAGCTTAGTATAGACGGAACCCTTGGGGCCCGGCTTGCTGAGATAAAGAAAGAAGCTCTTCGCGACGAACTTGCCGAAATCGCTCGACGGCAACTGGAGGAGCTCGCTGCGGAGTTTTTCGAGCGGCGCCGGCTCCCTGATGCGCGCCAGCGTCAGGTGCGGCGAATAGGCGCGGTCCTCGGGCGCGACGCCGGCTCCGGCCAGCGCGCCGTCAAGGTCGCCGGCCAGTCCGGCAAGCGCGGGTGGCGCCTTGACTCCCGCCCAGAAAACCCGCGGCGACCTCTCGTTCGGGAAAAAGCCAAGGCCGCTGATTTCGACGGCGATCTCTGCCCGCGGCGCGATCGCGTTCAGCGCCCTCTTCAGCTCCTCACGCTGGCCGTCAGGCCGATGGCCGATGAATTTCAGCGTGATGTGGAGATTATTTATCGGACTCCACTTGATTCGAGCCGTGGGACGCAAACGGTCGATGAGACGATCCAGCGTGTCGACCAAGTCGTCCGGCAGGTCGATCGCGGTGAACAGGCGCATGAAAGTTATTATTGTAATCGACACATCCGATGCAGCGATGGCAGCATTGGCCAACCCGAGCTGAGACGGAGATTCTGCCGCGCGATTTCTACGCCCGGCCTACCGTGGAGGTGGCGCGCGGACTTCTCGGCAAGATTCTGGTGCACGGGCGCACGGCGGGAGTGATTATCGAGACCGAGGCCTACCTGGGCACGGATGATCTGGCCGCCCACGCAGCTCGAGGCGTGACTCCGCGCACACGGGTGATCTTCGGCCCGCCGGGACACGCGTACGTCTACTTCATTTACGGCATGTACGAATGCCTGAACCTGGTCGCGGAGCCCGATGGGACGGCGGGTTGCGTGCTGATCCGCGCGCTCGACCCGATCGCGGGGATCCGCACAATGTTCCGGCGCCGGCCGAAGGCGCGCGCCGTCGCGGATCTCGCGTCGGGTCCCGGCAAGCTCACGCTGGCGATGGGCATCACGCGCGCGCAGAACGGCCGCGACGTGACGCGAGGCAGCCTGGTGGTTCGACGGCGGCGCGATGAGACGGCTCCTGAGATCCTCGTGACGCCGCGGATCGGTATCACCCGCTGTGCTGACTGGCCGCTGCGGTTCGTGATTGAGGGCGGGGCTCGCGCTTAGCGGCGATCCCCGGCCCCCGTCTCACTCGGGCGGCTTCAGGCGAAACCGCAAAAAGAAATTGACGCCGACCGGATGGTTGCCGTAATAGGGCTTGATCGCCTGCGGGAAGGCATACGCGGTCACGCTGGCGCCCAGCCCGGCTTGGACATTCTTCCAATTCCCGATCGCTCGCGTGTAGCCCGCGGTGTAAGCCTGAACGCGGAACGTGTTGCCAACCGTGTGCTCCAGTTGATGCTCGACGTCATGGTCATTGGCAAACAGTTCATTCTTGTCGGCCAGTTCGAAGCGTCCCGTTAGAAGGTTTTTCCGCGTGAGCGGATACAGGGTTTCGATAAGAGCCGAATCCGTACTGTCGCCGCTCAGCACGTCGTGATTCCGGCCCCAGATGAAACTCGTCGACCACGCGTTCCCGGCTGAATTCGGCCGCGTGTAATGGAGAGACGCTGTCGTCCGCACCACGTCGCCTTGATGCTGCGGCTCCGGCTGCGTGAGACGGCCCGCAGACACCTGCGCCATCCAATTCTTCGAGGGCAAAACCGAGAGGCGGCCCGCATAGGAGTTCATCGGGCCCCAGTCGAAATTCCAGCGGTTCTCGTCCGGCTCGGTTCCATGGAAACCGCTCATTTCCAGCCTGAGCCACTTGTGCCTGAGGGCAACGGTGGCCACGTTGGCCGCAATGTGCGTCGAGTCCTGCCAGTGGTGGCCGAGAATCGCCTGCGGAAGCTCTAAGGCGGAGGCGCGATGGGGAAAGGCCACTGGCCCGAGGGCCGGATCGCCGGCCGGAGCGTAGTAGAGCTGCAGCATCGTGTTCGCGCGAAGGGGACGCGCATAGTGCATGCCGATATTCATGAAGAAGTCGTGCGGATGCTGAGCGTCCACCAGGGGCCGGCCGAAAGCGGTTTCCCCGGTCTGGAAAAGGAGAGGGTAGCTGCGGTGGGTTACGGTTGCGGGATCGAGACTGAGCATCGTCTGAAACAGGAAGCTGCCCTGCCCAAGCTTGCGCTCGGCCGAGGCCATCCACCAATTGGGCGCATACACC
>JBOGMR010000784.1:0-3412 GCA_050746825.1 Bryobacteraceae bacterium
CGGTGAAGCTTCATAGAAACAAAGGGCAGGCGAAACCGCCTGCCCCACCTGGTACGACTTAGAACGTGATGCGTGTGGACAACTCGAGAACCCGGCGGCCGCCCTTGCCGGTGATCTGGCCGAAGAACGGGTTCGAGAGGCCGGTCACCGGATTGTTCATCAGCGCGATGTTCATGAAGTTGACGAAGGTGCCGCGCAACTCCCAACTGACCGACTCTGTGAACCTCACCGATTTCACGGCGCTGAGGTCATGGCTATGGCGGAGCGGTCCTCTGATGTTAGGCAGCAGCGGACCGAGCGTGCCGGGCCGCGTCGCAACGTTGCGGCCACCCGGATGTACCGGAGGATCGCCGAAAGCGGCCCGATTCAAATAGGTCTCGCCACCGGCGATGCCGCGGAAATTTACCGGAGCAGCGCTGTTGGAGACGATCTGCTGGCCCAAGACCAGGTCGGGCCGGAGGCCGGAGATCGGGTTGGTCGCATTTGCCAGGCCAATGCCGAGCGCGTCTCCGGAGCGCGCGTTGTGAATTCCGGTAAAGCTCCATCCGCCCACGATCTTTCCGGCGATACCGTCGACGCCGATCATCTTGTTCGGCCCGATTGGAAGTTCGTAAATCCAAGTGAGCTTGAAGAAGTTGGGGTAGTGGGACGACGTAATGGATCGCTCCAGCCCGCGATTAAACACATCCTGAATGGATTCGCTATCGATCGCGGTGTCGCCCGCACGGGCAATCGCCTTCGACCTCGTGTACGCGCCCAGGATGGCCAGGCCCTTGGTCAAGTGCCGTGTGACCTGAATCTGCAACGAGTCGTAGCGGGACGTGCCGAGGTTCGGATACTGCTGGCCGACGCCCGTGAACTGTGGGAACGGCCGCAACGCTTGGGCGACGTTACCGGTGAATCCCGCGTAGGGCAGCGGCACGCCGGATGCCGCGCTCCATGGATCGGTTAGAACCTGCCCGCGAGCAAGTTGGCTGATAGGGATCTGGTTCAGACTGTCATGCCCGTAGGACATCAGTCGCGTTCCCTTATTGCCGACGTAGTTGATTTCGAGAACGGTGAACGCAGGCAACTGATATTGGATGCCGAAATTCCAGTTCTGTGTGTAAGGCAGGCGGCTGGAATCCGGCGCCGTATAGCTGGTGCCCAAACCGTTCGACTGCGTGGGACTCTTGTTCGGCAGCACGAAAGTGAAGTCGGGGTAACGGTCGTGCATGTAGTGGACCGGCTCCTCAGTGAAGCGCACCGCTGTGTTTGCCGCGCTTCGTGAGATCGTGCCGTTGTAACCGGTCGTTCCGCCGAACCCGAAACCGTTCGAAATCGGCGGCGTATTGTTGATACCGTAACCACCGCGGAGGACGAGCTTGCCGGTGAAAGCATAGGCGAAACCGAACTTGGGCGAAAGCTGCGCCCAATTCGTATCCATGAAGCCCTTGCGGCCGAGGTCGTCGACAAAAACCAGGGCGCCTGGGCGATTGCCGGCGCCAGGATTCGGAGCTAGAAGATCGATACCGGACATTCGGCCGGCCACTTCGAACAGGCCGCCGATGACCTCCCAGCGCAGCCCTATGTTGAGCGTCAGTTTGCGCGAGACCTTCCAGTCGTCAGCGGCGTAGAAGCCCGTCGAGCGCCAGCGGTGGCCGAAGTTAGCTCCCGCAATACCCCGGGACGTGCTATTGACAGCACCCAGAAGAAAGCTGGCAAAGGAGTGTCCGGTTTGTGTGGTGAATCCCGGCAGAGCGGTCTGATTCGAGCTGAAAGCAAAATCACCCGATCCCGACTTTCCGCGCGTGTTGTAGTAGTATCGGCGCTGCTCGAATCCAAACTTGAAATTGTGTTTGCCGCGTATGTGCGTCAGGTCGTCCTGGATGATCGTGCTTCCGTTGAACGATCCTCCGCGATTGCCGGAGCTGAGACGTCCACCGGCGCCGATGCCGCCACCCTGCTCGGGACGTCCCGCGAACGTCAGGACCGGGAAGTGAGTGCCGGCTACGTTTTGGAGTCCGATCTTCTCGGGCCAACCCTGGTCGACGAAGACGCTCTCGTTGTTATTCCCGAAGCGATTGTAACCGATAGCGAAGTGGTTCAGCAGCGTCGGGCGCATTGTCCAGTCGTATGCAAATCTTCCAATGACACCCGGCGTGTTTTGCAACTGATAAACGCTCGTAGGAGTGCCCGGGGGCGTCCCCCAACGGCCGCCGGGGGAATTGTTGCGCTTCCGGAGGTTACGGTTGAGTGTCGCAGAGAGGCGGTGATTGGACGATACCAGGTGATCGCCCTTAACCAGGTACATCGTCTCGTCAAAATGCGGGCAGCAGGTGTTGATCGAGGGGATGTTGGTCAACATCGTGTCGAATATGGGATCGGTGATTGGGGCCAGCTCGAGGACTTTCTGGCTGACCGGACTCCAGCGGTTTCGCGGAACAAGATTGTCCGGAAACGGATCGCGCACCCAAGCGTTGCCAACCTGCCGCGCTGTTGACGGATCGTAGATGGTTCCATAACGCACCGAACGCCCTAATGCGTCGTTGCCGACGTTCGTGCCCGACTGGGACACGCCCGTGAATGGCGCGCTGAACAGCCTTTGGAAATTTCCCTGTTTGAATTCCGGCATCGGGAGGGTGGTAAAGCCGGTCGAGCTATAGTCGCGAACTCTGGTGTGCTCGATATTGTGGAAGAAGAAAGTGCGGTTACGGCCGTTGTAAACCTTCGGCAGCCACACGGGCCCGCCGACTGTATAGCCGTAGTTGTGGAGCTTGTAGGGTTGGCGCCGAATGCCGCCGGCGTTGTTGCTCCAACCATTGGAATTGAACGCATCGTTCTGCACATACCAGGAACCGCTCCCGTGAAGACTGTTCGTGCCGCTCTTGGTGGCGAAGTTCGCGACGGCGGTTGCTCCACCGGAATACTGCGCACCCACCAGACCCGTCTGCAGCTTGAATTCACTCACCGCGTCCGAGGACGGGCTGAACTCGTTGTTGCTGCCTCCTTGCAGGTCCATCCGGCCGAGTGCAATGCCGTCGATTAAGATCTCGTGCGAATATCCCTGGCCGCCATTGATGGTGCCGAGGAAAGTGCCGCCGGTTGTGCCGGGCAGTGACGTGAAGATGAACTGCTGGATCTGGCGGCGGCCGTCGCCGACGGTGATCGGCCAGGTATCGAACTCTCTCTTTGTGACGTAGCTTCCGATTTCCGCGCTGCCGGTTTCGAGCAGCGGCGGCTCACTGGAAATGGTCACCGTGTCTGTGATCTGGCCTACTTCGAGCTTGAAGTCGAGCGTGAGAGTCTGTGCGACTCCGAGCACGACGTTCTCGCGGTTGGCGCCCTTGAATCCGGCCGCACTCGCGCTGATCCGGTACGTTCCCGGCTGCATATACGGCATTCGATAGACGCCGGCCTCGGTAGTCTGGAC
>JBOGMR010000785.1:0-7202 GCA_050746825.1 Bryobacteraceae bacterium
CTATCACACCGACCGGCAAGGCGCGGAATCGACTGCCGCGGAGATCGAAGCGCTCGGAGCCAAGGCGTTCGCAGTGGGAGCCAACGTCGGCGTCGCCACAGAGACCGGCGGCATGTTCGAGCGCGTCCTCGCGGAGTTTGCGCGTCTCGATATCCTGGTGAACAACGCCGGCGTGCAGACCTGGACGACGCTCCTCGACCTCGCCGAGGCCGATTGGGACCGCACGCTCAGCACCAACCTCAAAGGCTGTTTCCTCTGCACTCAAAGAGCGGCCCGCCACATGAAGGATCACGGCGGCGGCCGCATCATCAACATAGGCTCGGGCTGTAATAAGATCGCCTTTCCAAACCTGGTCGACTACACCGCCAGCAAGGGCGGCATCGAAATGCTGACGAAAGTGGCCGCTGCCGAGCTCGGGCAGTATCAGATCACCGTAAACTGCGTCGCGCCGGGCGCGATCGAGATTGAGCGCACCCGGCACGAGGCCGCGGACTACGCCGGAACGTGGGCGCGGCTTACGCCGGTGGGAAGAGTCGGACAGCCGCAGGACGTGGCCCACGTAGTCGCATTCCTCGCAGGCGATGCCGCCGGATTCGTGACGGGTCAGACGATCTGGGTGGACGGCGGGCTCTTCACTCGGGCGGTTTTGCCGTATTGACCACCAGGCTGCGGTCCTTGGCGTCGGCGCGCTTGCGAAGATCGTAAAACTGAAGCCGGCAGAACGGACACCAGTGGATTGGCGCGCCAAAGTATTTCTGGAAAAAGCTGAGTGGATTTCTATACATCCGGTCGATTTTGTCGAGGCCGCGCAGTTTCTGCACGCGGTGCGTGCCGCAGCGGGGGCAGCGGCTCACTTTGCCGAGGAGAAAGAAATACCACTGATCTTCGAGCTTGCGGTCCGCGCATTTGACACACTCGTACACCGCCGAGAAGAGGAACTTCTGCTTGAAGGTCCTCCGAATGCGGCGAAGTCGTCCCCCACAACTGACGCAGGTCCGCGAGACCATTGCGCTCTATTTTATAACCATGTTTGCGTCTCGATGGCAACTCGGGACACAATGGATTATCGGCCTCTGGAATGCTAGATCGCATCAGCGTGCATGGCGCGCGCCAGCACAACCTCAAGAACATCGACGTTGAAATCCCGCGGCACTCGTTCACGGTCATCACGGGGCTGAGCGGGTCGGGGAAGTCGTCGCTGGCTTTCGACACCATCTATGCGGAGGGCCAGCGGCGCTACGTGGAGACGCTGTCGCCGTACGCCCGGCAGTTCCTCGACCAGATGGAGCGCCCGGACGTGGATTCGATCGATGGCCTGAGCCCGGCGATCTCGATCGAACAGAAGACCACCAGCCGCAGCCCGCGCTCCACGGTCGGCACGATCACCGAGATTTACGACTATCTCCGGCTGCTCTATTCATCGGTCGGCATCCCGCACTGCCCGCTCTGCGGCCACGTGATCTCGCGTCAGTCGTCCGAACAGATCGTGCGGCAGGTGATGGAACTGGCGCCCGGCTCGCCGCGAATCATGGTGCTGGCGCCGGTCGTGCGCGGGCGCAAAGGCGAATTCAAGAAGGAGATGGAGAAACTCGGCCGCCAGGGTTTCGTACGGGCGCGCGTGGACGGCGTGCTGCGGAACGTCGATGACGACATCGCGCTCGACAAGCGCCGGAATCACACCATCGAAGTGGTTGTCGATCGGCTGGTGATCAAAGCCGGGGTGGAGCATCGGCTGCAAGCTTCCGTCGACACCGCCACAAAACTGGCAGACGGCCTGGTGCTCATCGCCGTGGTGGACGGCGAAGAGCGATTGTACTCGGAGAAGCTGGCCTGCCCGGATTGCGGCGCCAGCATCCCGCAACTGGAGCCGCGTTCGTTTTCCTTCAACAGCAAGTATGGGGCCTGCGAGCGCTGCACCGGTCTTGGCAGCAAATGGACGTTCGACCCGGACAAGATTCTCGTCAACCTCGCGAAGCCTCTGTTCAAGGGCGGCCTCGAGCCGAAGCTGAACACCGCGGGTCTCGACGTGACGATCGAGTACTTCGCCAAGTCGCGCGCGATTCCCCTGAACGTGCCGCTCAAGAAGCTGACCTCGCAGCAACTCACGCTGCTGCTCGAAGGAGATAATCAATGGAGCGGGCTCCTTCGCGAGCTCCAGTGGCGGTACGACCGCGCCTATTCCGAAGAACGCGAGGCGTGCAGCGACTTCATGTCGTGGATTGACTGCAAGGAATGCGGCGGAAGGCGCCTTCGCGCGGCCAGCCTGGCGGTGCGCGTCCGCGGGATTTCGATAGCCGAGTTCACGGCCCTGCCGATTTCGCGCGCGCTGCTGACGGTGCGCTCCTGGCAGTTCAACGAGCGCGAGACGCAGATCGCCGGCCGCATCGCCGGCGAGATTCGCGCGCGCCTCGAGTTCCTGAGCCTCGTCGGGCTCGACTATTTGAGTCTCGAGCGCTCGGCCGCGACGCTATCGGGCGGCGAGGGCCAGCGCATTCGCCTCGCCACGCAGATCGGATCGCGCATGCGCGGTGTGCTCTACGTGCTCGACGAACCGTCGATCGGGCTTCATCCGCGCGACAACGAGCGCCTGCTCGACACGCTGATCAGTTTGCGCGATCTGGGCAACACGGTTCTGGTGGTCGAGCACGATGCCGAGACAATCGAGCGCGCCGATTATGTCATCGATCTCGGGCCCGGCGCGGGGCGGCTCGGCGGCGGTCTCGTCGCGATGGGCGGTCCGGCCGACATCGCGCGCAATCCCGAGTCGCTCACGGGGCAGTATCTCTCCGGAGCGAAGGAGATTCCGATGCCGCCCGAGCGGCGCGCGCCGGACTCGAAGAACCTCGTGGTTCGCGGCGCGCGGCAACACAATCTCAAGAACATCGACGTCGAGATTCCGGTCGGGCTGTTCACCGTAGTCACGGGCGTTTCCGGAAGCGGCAAGTCGACGCTCGTGAATGACATTCTCTACAAGGCCCTGTATCGGCACTTGCTCGGCTCCGGTGAGCATCCGGGCAATCATGAAAAAGTGGAGGGCGCCGATTGGATCGACAAAGTGATCCGCATCGATCAGGCGCCGATCGGCCGCACCCCGCGTTCGAATCCCGCCACATACACCGGGCTGTTCACGCCGATCCGCGACCTTTACGCGATGCTGCCGGAATCCCGCGAGCGCGGCTACAAGCCCGGCCGCTTCAGTTTCAACGTGAAGGGCGGCCGCTGCGAGGCCTGCGAAGGCGATGGATTAAAGCGCATCGAGATGAACTTCCTGCCCGATGTGTACGTCACCTGCGACGTGTGCCGCGGCCGCCGCTACAATCTCGAAACGCTGCAGGTGAAGTACAAGGGCTATTCGATCGCCGATCTGCTCGACGCGACGGTCGAAGAGGCGCTCGGCGTCCTGGAAGCGATCCCGATGATCAAGCCGAAGCTGCAAACGCTGAATGACGTTGGGCTCGGCTACATTCACCTGGGACAGTCTTCCACCACGCTGTCGGGAGGAGAGGCGCAGCGCATCAAATTAGCCAAAGAGCTCAGCCGCAAGCAGACCGGCCGCACGTTGTACGTCCTCGACGAGCCGACCACCGGCCTGCACTTCGACGATGTCCGAAAGCTGCTTGACGTACTGCGGCGGCTCGTCGAGTTAGGCAACACGGTGGTCGTCATCGAGCACAACCTGGACGTCATCAAGACGGCCGACTGGATCATCGACCTCGGTCCGGAAGGCGGCGAATACGGAGGACGCGTGGTGGCGAGCGGCACCCCGGAGCAAGTGCGCCGCTCGGGCAAAGGACACACCGCGCACGCACTGGAACGTACGTTGGGCCGGCAGCTTCCACTGGCACAGCATGCCTAGCCGGTACACGGTGGGTCCGCTCGACTTTTCGGCGCTGAAGACCGTCCCGCTCGAATCGCGCGGCGGCAAAGTGCGCGCGGAAGATTTTGCGACGCCGTACCAGCGGGGTTCCGGCGTAGGCGCGTGGCTCTCGTCGCTGCCGCGCATTCTCGCGGGCGACTCGCTGCGCGAGGCCGTCGAAGCGATACGCCGCGCCCGGCTCGGCCGCAGGCAGATAGTGTGGGGGATCGGCGGGCACGTCATCAAATGCGGCCTCGCTCCCGTGCTTCTCGACCTGATGCACAAGGGTTGGGCCACCGTGTTCGCGATGAACGGAGCGGCCTCAATTCATGACTTCGAGATCGCGATCGCGGGACATACCAGCGAAGACGTCGAAGCGGCGCTTCCCGGCGGCCGCTTCGGTTCCGCCGAAGAAACGGGACGCGAGATGAACCAGGCCATCGCTTCCGGCGACGAGCGCAGCCTCGGCATCGGCGAGTCTCTGGGCGAACGGCTCGAAGCGATCGCAGACACGCGCTACGCCGCATCGAGCCTGCTGCTTGGCGCCTACCGCAATTCAACGCCCGCGACCGTGCACGTCGCTGTCGGGACTGACACGCCGCACACGCATCCCTCGGCGCGCCCGGCCGCGATCGGCAGCGCCACGCATCGCGATTTTCGACTGTTCTGCTCGCTCATCGCCGGCCTCAATGACGGCGGCGTTTACTTGAACGCGGGCTCCGCGGTCGTGATGCCGGAGGTGTTCCTGAAGGCGGTCTCCGCGGTGCGGAACCTGGGGATTCCTCTCGCGAATTTCACAACGATCAATCTCGATTTCCTCCAACACTATCGTCCGCGCGTGAACGTCGTGGAGCGGCCCCACGCGGGCGGCCGCGGGCGGGGCGTCGCCCTCACTGGCCATCATGAGATTCTCCTGCCACTGCTCGCGGCGGCGTTGATCGAGTCCGAGCCGTGACTCCCGAGTTCCCCGAGCCTCCCGGAATTCCGGAACTTGCGCAACCCCCGGCCGAGTTTCCCGATGACGCGCCGTTTTGGGGCTACCAGGACCTTGCGATTTTCATTGGCCTGCTGCCGTTGTGCATGATCGCGGGCGCGCTGATCGCGAAGTCCCTGATGCTCGCGCTTCACGCGACGGTCCTGCCGAAGGCGGCGGAGCTGCTACCCGCGCAGTTCGCCGGCTATGGGCTTCTGTTCGGCGCGCTGGCGTGGATGTTTCGCGTTCAATATGGCAGGCCCTTTTGGAAGTCGTTAGCCTGGACTCGATTCCCAACACCATTGGGCATCGTCGTCTCCCGCGGCGTGGTGCTCGCATTCGTCGTCGTCTTACTGGGCGCCGTCCTTCGCGTGCCGGAAGTCGACTCGCCGATCAAGCAGTTGCTCAAAGACCGGACCTCGATGCTGCTGGTGGTGATCGCGGGCACTACGATCGGACCGGTTTGCGAGGAACTGGCGTTCCGCGGATTCATGCAGACGCTATTCGTGCGCTCGTTGGGCGCGGTACCCGGTGTGTTGCTCGCGGGCTTTTGTTTCGGGCTGCTGCATCTGCCTCAGTATGGATTCTCCTGGCGGCACGCGCTGCTGATCACAGTTGCCGGCGCGGCCTTCGGATGGATGCGTCACGCGTCGCGCTCCACCGCCGCCGCCGCGTTGATGCACGCATCGTACAATCTGACTTTGTTCCTCGGCGCGCTGGCCGCGGGAAAGGACATGCCCAAAACATGGTAGGGAAGTCATGGTAGAGACCATCCAATGGACGGACGCCGGCGTGGTCATGATCGATCAAACCCGGCTGCCCCGCGAGGTGACCTATGTCACCTGCGGCTCGTACGAGGAAGTCGCCGAAGCGATTCGCTCGATGGTGATCCGCGGCGCTCCGGCGATCGGCGTGGCAGCGGCGATGGGCGTCGCTTTGGGCGTGGCCGCTCTTTCGGAGGCCGATGACGGCCGGTTCGAGCAGATCTGCGGCGCTCTCGCGCGAACGCGCCCTACCGCCGTCAATCTGTTCTGGGCCATCGACCGCATGCGGGCCGTGTACGTGGCGAAGCGCGCGCGCCCGTTCGGTGAGCTCAAGGCCGCCCTCATCGCCGAAGCGCGGCAGGTTCGCCTCGAGGACATCGCCATCAACCAGGCCATCGGACGGCACGGCGCTCCGCTCGTTCCGGACGGCAAGACCGTGCTCACGCACTGCAATGCCGGCGCGCTCGCTACTGCCGGCTACGGTACCGCTCTGGGCGTGATTCGCGCCGCCGTTTCGGCAGGCAAGCGCATCGACGTTTTCGCCGACGAGACCCGTCCGTTCCTGCAAGGCTCACGCCTCACGGTCTGGGAACTGCAGCAGGACAACATTCCTGCCACGCTGATCACGGACAACATGGCGGGCCATTTTCTGAAATCGGGCCGCATCGGTTGCGTGGTCGTGGGCGCCGACCGGATCGCGGCCAACGGCGACGTCGCCAACAAGGTCGGCACGTATTCGGTGGCCGTGTTGGCCAAGGAGAATGGCGTGCCATTCTATGTCGCTGCTCCGGTTTCGACGCTCGATCTGACTCTGGACTCGGGCGACCGCATCCCCATCGAGCAGCGCGCCGCCAACGAAGTCACGCATGTTTTCGGTGTGCCCGTCGCTCCTGATGGCACTGCGGTCGAGAATCCGGCCTTCGACGTAACGCCGCACCGGTACGTGACCGCGATCGTCACCGAGCGCGGAGTGGCCAGGCCGCCCTATGGGGATTCTCTCCGCATCCTCACTGAATCTTCCGCATCATTGATAAGGTAAAAGAATATGCGTCTGCTTCTTGTCTTCGTTCTTTCGATTGCCGCCGCCTTCCCCGCCAACGAGTTGTCCGGCCGTCGCGCGCCGGGCTTTTCACTCCCGGACTCGACCGGCAAGCTGTACGATCCGCAGGACTATCGCGGCAAGCTCCTGATCGTCGACTTCATGCAGACCGCCTGCCCGCACTGCGCCGAGTTCTCGAAAATTCTCGAGCAGGTTCGTGCCAAATACCGCGATCGCGTCGCCATTCTCTCCATCGTCAATCCACCCAGCGATACCAAGAGCGTGGGCGCCTACATCGCCGAACACAAGGTCACCACCCCGATTCTGTTCGACTGCGGTCAGGTCGCCTACTCGTACCTGCGACCCAAGAGCAACTCCATCGCCGTGCCGCACGTCTTTCTCATCGACTCTCAAGGGATGATCCAGAGGGACTACGGCCACAGCGACGCGAACAAGGAGATCCTCGAGGGCCGCGGCCTGTTCCCCGTCATCGACCAGTTGCTGGCCGCCCCGAAGCGCTGACAGAGCCCGCTCCCCGAACGTGGCTGAGCCTCAGTCCTGGCGTCCACC
>JBOGMR010000786.1:0-3383 GCA_050746825.1 Bryobacteraceae bacterium
ATCCAAGGGAGGAGCCGTATGCGGTAATTCCGCTCGTACGGATCTGTGCGGGGGGTGGTCAGCGATGGTCATCCCTACCGCAATCCCGAGCGAGGAATAGCCGGTCGGAACTCATCGTAGACGATGAGGTGGGCGCGGTCCTCCCAACGCGTCCTCTAGCTTGGGTTCGGGGTTCATCGGTGGGAGGCGGTACCCCGGCCCAGGCTTGGGTTGTTGTACAGACCACATCGGATCGATAGATTCCGTCATGCCTTAAAAAACGCATACTGGGGGCCCCCAGTATTGTTGGCAACCGCGGTAACGGATGGCGCGGAAGGGATCGTCGCAAGCGCTCCTTTAACGATGTGAAAAAAGACCCCGGCCTACCCGCCGGTTCGTGCGGAGAGTTTCCCTGTATAGGGCGAACTTTACCTTCTCGCCATCTCCGGAGCCCGGCTTGGGAGCGAAGGATCACTCGGCTCCACTCCTTCTCTGTCCCGATTGCCTGGCGGCTTGCCAAATTTTCGGTCCCTTCTTCAAATCGAAATTCTTGCCCCAGTCGCTACGCCGCCGCCGACCCGTGCGGCGCACGGGCGTCGTTTGCTTGGCCGGCGGCTTCGGCGCTGCCTTCTCGGCCAGCGCGCACGGCTTCACCTTCAAGTACCGTTCCCCATGCCGCACTGCCAGGGAGCCGTCGAGCCGCTTCTCCACCCGCACGTTAGCCCTACGCAACCCGCTGGCGATCGCCTCGCGCTCGATCTGATATAGCGCGCCATCCCATCGCAAGGTGTAATCATTCCGCACTTGCCGCGTTTCCACATGGCTCAATGACGCTGCCAAGTTATGACTCTGGTCGAGCAGACGATGGGCATCATCGGGATTGGCCGCTTCCACTGTCAACTCCCGCTCCCACCACACCAGATACTCTTCCTGCAAATACTGGTTGGCTTGCTCGATCGTCTTCACCCTTGCGACCCGCATCCCTTTCACCAGCCGATCTTGGGCTGTCCCGAAATTCCTCTCCACCCGTCCTTTGGCCTGCGGTGAATGCGCGGGAATCCAGTTGATCCCCAGTTCCTGTAACCCGCGACCGATCTGCGTCGGCGGCATTTCCGCTGGATCCTTTTCCACTCCCGGCTCATCCCGTTTCCGCTTCTCGGCGGTCTGAAATAGACTCGCCTTGTCTGTGTAGAACGTCACTGGCCGTCCGAACTTCTCCAGGTAACTCCACAGCAGTTTCATATTCTCTTCGGTCGAATCGTGTCGCACGAACCGCGCGAATAATCGGCTCGTCGCGTCGTCGATCATGGCGATCAGGTACAACTTCTCGCCGCGCCCCTCCAGCCAGTCGTGCTCACTGGTGTCCCACTGCACCAACTCTCCCAACCGGCTCCGCCGCGGTCGCCAGGCATGCACCTGCTTCACGTTCGCTTTCTTCACCCGCCACAGCTTGGCGCCGATCATCCATTGCCGGACCGTCTCTTTACTCGCCTCGATCCCGTGTTTCTTCCCCAAATACTCCGCCGCCAAAGTCGGTCCGAACCCTTCGTACAATGGCGCCGATAAGATCTTCACCGCATCGCGTTGGACCTTTTCCTCGATCCTCCGATTCGACCGCCTCCCGCGCAGCCCGTGGACTACGGCTTTGTCGCCGTGCTTCTTCAACGCATAGAGCAGCCGCTTCACATGCCGAACACTCAACCTCAACTCCTCGGCAGCTTCACGTTGCGTAATCAGCTTCTTCTTCGCTTTCTTTAGAGCCACCAGCCGGTCTCTATCGGCTTGTGTCATGAGTAGTTGTCCTTCCTGCATCCCCAAAGCTTGGGGCTGTCAAGAGGACATTTCTACTTTGCTCAAAGGGGACATTATCACTTTGCTGCCACACCCTTTCATTGCTTTTCGCAGCCAGGGGGCATCCGGAGTTGCTCCAGCGCGGTTCGCCGAACCAATTGCATCAGCAAATCGCGCCACGATCGAGCTTTATATTACAATTCACGGCGGTGTCCGACTCCCGCCGCGCCTTTCTTCGGTTTCTTGCCGCGAGTCCCTTGCTCCCGGCCCAGGAAACCGCCCGGCCCGTGATCGATAACGCCAAGGATGCACTCAATGTCTTCGAGCTCGAGGCCGCGGCGCGCAAAGCCCTACCTCCGGCCCACTGGGGCTACCTCGCCGGCGGAGTCGATGACGACCGCACGATAGCCGCCAACCGCGAGGGATTTCAGCGCCTGCAGATCCGGACGCGGCGCCTCGTGGACGTTTCCCAAATCGACACCCGCGTCGAGCTCTTCGGCACAACCTGGGACTCGCCCATTCTTCTCGCGCCTGTCGGCAACATGAACGCCTTTCATCCAGACTCGGAAATCGTTGTTGCCCGCGCCGCCGCCAATCGCCGCACGCTGCAGATCCTGTCAACGGCGGCCACGTCGCCGGTGGAAGCGGTTGTCAAGGCTCGTGGCGGGCCCATCTGGTTTCAGCTATACGCTTCCTCCGATTGGGACATCACGCGGAAACTCGTCGTGCGCGCCGAGGCAGCCGGCTGCCCGGTGATCGCCCTCACCGTAGACCGCCCTGGCCCCAGGAATCCGGAAACCGAACTCCGGTTCAAGAGGCTTGACTCGCGCACTTGCACGGCCTGTCACGCTCCGAACGGATTCTTCAAGCGAAAGCCCATGTTCGAAGGGTTGGATATGACCGAGTCCAAGTTTCGCTTTGCCGCAATGAATTGGGACTTTGTCCGGCGCCTGCGCGACCTGGTGAAGGTAAAGCTGATTCTGAAGGGTCTGGAGGCGCGCGAGGATGCCGCTCTTGCCGTCGAAGCAGGAATCGACGGCATCATTGTGTCGAACCATGGCGGCCGCGGCGAGGACTCCGGTCGCGGAACCATCGAGGCATTGCCCGAGGTGGTGGAAGCGGTTCGCGGCCGCATCCCGGTTCTGCTCGATGGCGGTATCCGGCGCGGGACCGATGTCTTTAAGGCACTCGCTCTGGGGGCCCGCGCCATCGCCATCGGGCGGCCCTATATCTGGGGGCTCAGCGCGTTTGGGCAGCCCGGCGTCGAGCGCGTCATCGAGATCTTCCATCGCGAACTGGATTACATCATGCGCGCCGCCGGCACAACATCGCTCTCAGGGATCGGCGCCGGCTTCGTCACCCGCCGCTAGGAGCTTCGACGCTCCACACCCGCCAGTTTGCATTTCATTGTGTCGTGCAACGAAACGGCGTGTGAGGTCACTATCTGGCTGAGGGAGCATTCCGGATAACCCCGCCGGAGGTACGGCTGGGTTGTGAGATCAGTTCACAGCAACGGGAGGAAAGTATGACAGCCAACGAGCTGAAGCTCGATTACTTCAAGATCTATGACGTCGATGATCGTGAGGCTGAGGGCGATGTCCTTCTCCGAGGAC
>JBOGMR010000787.1:0-3624 GCA_050746825.1 Bryobacteraceae bacterium
CGACGGTCTGAGGCAGGGCCTCGTTAGTCTTTGGTCTCTGGTCTCGGCGTTGGGCGTTGGGCTTTAGGCTCTTGGCCTACTGCTGACTGCCAACCGCCTACTGCCTACTGCCCCCTCCCCCTTCCCCCTGGCCTCTTCCTGATGTACCCTGCGCCGCAGATACTACTAGCCAGGCTGCGCCTCAGGCCAGCGAGAAAAGCCCAGGCAGTTTCGCCTCGCTAGAGCAGTGTCTTTTTGCCCCGCTTTCGCGGGGCGAGAAAACTTGACTCACTTCGTTGAATTTTCTGGTCAAAGTTTTCTAGTTTCCGAAGGAGGTCGCACGCTATGAGATCCGCTCGCCTCGCACTGGTCCTTGGCGTTCTGGTACTGGGTGCCGCGGGCGCGCACGCACAGGGCGGGCCCGATTTCAGCAAGGTCGAAATCAAGGCCACCAAGTTTACCGACAAGTTCTACACGCTCGAAGGGCAGGGAGGGACCATCGGCATTCTGATTGGGCCCGACGGCGTCTTCATGGTCGACACGCAGTTCGCGCCGTTGAGCGACAAGATAGCCGCCGCGGTCAAGCAAATCACGCCGCAACCGATCAAGTTCGTCGTGAACACGCACCTGCACGGCGACCACACGGGCGGCGACGTGAACTTCGGCAAGATGGGCGCCACCATCATTTCCCGCGAGGAGCTGCGCTTCCGTCTGGCGCATCCGAATCCGCAGGCCAACGGGTCGCCCGGCGTGCCGATGCCCGAGGTCGGCCTCCCCAAGCAAACCTATCGCGACAAGCTGACGCTCCATATGAATGGCGAAGAGGTCCAGCTGATCGCCATCCCACGGGCGCATACCGACGGCGACACGATGGTCTATTTCCCGGGCCTCGACATCATCATGACGGGCGACTTCTACCGCGCCGTCCAGTACCCGAACGTGGATCGCAACAACGGTGGCACCCTCCAGGGTCTGATTGACGGCCTGGGAACGGTGATCGGCCACGCGGGCCCGAACACGAAGATCGTTCCGGGCCACGGGCCGACGGTCGACCGCAATGCGGTCGTGTCGCATCGCGACACAGCCCTGGCGATTCGCGACCGCGTGGCGGCGCTGATCGCCCAGGGCAAGAGCGAGGACGAAGTGGTGGCGGCCAAGGTCAACGCGGACCTGGATGCGAGAGTGCAACAGCCGGGCACCACGGGCGAGCGGTTCGTGCACCAGGCCTACGCCGATCTGAAAGCGACGCGCTAGGAAGGGTCAGGTCCTGTGCCGATCCTGTGAAAAACGTGTGGACAGGATGTGGAGTGCCTGTGGAAACGGGAATCCTGAAAAAAAATATCTCCCGGCTCTGAGGCCATTTCCGCATGACGCGAGGGCCCGATCGGCCCCCTTCGTCCATCGCTTCGCTTGATTCGGCGCGGCAAATGCGTAGAATCCAGCCCGCGCGCATCACCCGACATTTCCATGCTTCTGCGACTGTCCCACCCGGCGCGGCTGGCGCGGCCCTTTCACAGGCACTCGATATCCATTCATCGGCTGTGACGGAAAGCGCCGAAATCGTGACCGGCCCGTGGAGTGGCGCCGCCCAGTGGTGGTTCGCCGCACTGGACCGGCGGAGTTTCGTCGTCGGCGGGACCGAGTGGATCGTGCACGTGGCCGGCATTCACGTGGCGCGGTTCGACGTCTGGGTTCAGCTCGACCTTGCCGGCGTGGCGCCCCGCTCGCTCGTCCTGCGCATCACGCGGGGCATGAACGTGCCCGACGCGCTCGCCGCCATCGAAACAATGATCGCCTTCGATCCGAATGAGAGCCGCTACGCCGCTGAAGCGCCTGTGAAGCCGCTACGGCCATAGAGGGGAGGGACGCCATGGATACGACCACGCTCGTCGTTCTGGTGATCGCTGCCGTCGTACTCGTCCTCTATTTGAAGCAGCGGCGCGGGCGACTGAATCGCAGCCGGTAGGCGTGGGGCGAGGACGCTTCGGGCGTCTCGGCCTCGGAGTTGCGTTCAGGGCTGCGTCAGTACCACCCAGTCCGCGTCCTGGTACAGTGGCCGCCACTCGTCCGCCATGAGCCGCCGCGTCAACACCGAGTTCGATGGACCGAACGCACACCGGATTGAATACTGCCGAAACGTGTGCTCGTAGGCGCCGGTCGTCTCGACTCGAATGTGCTCCTGTACGAATGCGGGTGGAAACGGATCCTGACGCCCATCGATGAAGACCGGGCGCTCCGGAACGAACCAAATGAGATATCCACCTTCATCGTAGCGGTTGTACAGCTGCGCCGGGCAGCTCTCGATTGCCGCAATCACTTCCGGTCGCAGCGGATGCCACCCGAGTCGTGGAATCTCGTGTGTCCACGCGTACGCGACGCCAACGATGCCGCATACACCGGCGACGCTCAGAATGGCCGCATTCAGCGCAGGCCGCTCGCTGCGACGCGCGCGGCGAAAGTGCCGAAGGTCCGGTAACTGCAGCAGCGCGCCTACTGCAGGAACGAGCAGCACGAGCAGCGCCGCGACATTTCGCGACGCGCCGAGTGCTGCCGGCAGCAGCGCCGCCGCACCCCAGATGACGGGATCCTGGCCGCTGCCCCTGTGCGGCCAGGGCCTTCGAACGGCGACGAGCGCGACGAATGCGGCCACCAGCAACCAGAAGGGCGCCAAGCCTGGATCGAGGATGCTGGGTGCACGCCACTCGAAGATGCCGTACGCCCGCAACCGTTCGAGCATTCCTGGCAGCTCTGTCCACAGCGAGAAACCAATCGGCGTGACGCCCGTCATCAGCGCACACATCGCCGTCACGGCTGCAGAGCGGATGAGCACACGCCGCTCCGCAATGATGGCCGCGGACGTGGCGGATACGATGACCACGATTCCCAGCATCACGCCGCCGTGCAGGTTCGCCCACAGGAGAAACAACAGGGGTAGCCACAAGTAACGCCGCCGCACGAGCAGGAACGTGGTGAGCGCAAGCAACAGAAGGGTGAAGATCTGGGGTCTGAGCGCCCATTCCGTCGCAAACACGCCGACCGTGGGCATGGACAGCCCGAGGCGGATTAGCAGGGGCGCAGGAATCATCCGCCAGACAATCGCCCATGCTGTGGTGACAATCGCCGCCGCGAACGCGGTCAGAAGGGGCAGGCCGCCGATCTGGTAGAGACTGTAGAAGATGACTTGTGAAAGCCACTCATGGTCGGGCCAGTACCCGTTGGTCACCGTATGCGAGAAGCTGTCGCGCAGCTGGACCGTCCCTGTCTGCAGAATCTCCTTGCCCGCTCGAAGGTGCCACCACGTGTCGTTCTGGGCAGGCATCAGACACGCGGCACATGCGACCGCCATGAAGAACAGAATGGCGGCGAACCTCTCAAACGTCAGCCAGGCAAGCGGCAGCCGGCCGCCCTGCACTGCGGACACCTCAGTGGAGCTGTCGATGACGGATTCGTCGCCTGGACGACGTTTCAGGAGGTGCCTGAACATGGATCGCAGCCTCGCGCGGGCCTAACCTGGAGCTCGGTTGGGTTGACGATGATGAAGCCCTATGGAGGTCAGGCCGACACCGATCGCCTGACCGCGCGAGAAGGCTCAGGGAATCCGCCAGCTCAGGGAGCTGGCGTGTGCGTCCGCTCAAGCCCTCGCAG
>JBOGMR010000788.1:0-4467 GCA_050746825.1 Bryobacteraceae bacterium
CTGCAGCACCGGCTCCATTGCCCGCGAAACCGGCCAAGCGGAACAGCAGCGGAGGGAGCACTCTGATTCGCGCGCTCGGCTTGAAGGTGGGCCGCATCGTACTCGATCCGGGCCACGGCGCGCACGACAAAGGGAGCACGGGTCCGGGCGGCCTGATGGAGAAGGATCTGGTGCTCGACGTCGCCAAGCGGCTCGGCGCGCTGATCGAAGAGCGCATGGGCGCGGAGGTTATTTACACGCGCAGCGACGATACCTTCCTTTCGCTCGAGGCGCGCACGCAGCTCGCCAATGAGAAGAAGGCCGATCTGTTCCTTTCGATTCACGCAAATTCTTCGCCGTATCCCTCGGTGACGGGCGTCGAAACCTATTACCTGAGCCTGGCCACTTCACGGGAAGCGCTCGATCTGGCGTCGCGCGAGAACGCCGGCTCGGAGCGCTCGATTCACGATCTCAGCGCAATCATTGAGAAGATCACGATGCACGACAAGGCGCAGGAGTCGCGCGAGTTCGCCGCCAAGATGCAGGCTTCTTTGTTCACCTTCGCTACGCGTACGAGCCCGGCAGCGCGGAATCGAGGGGTGAAGAAGGCGCCTTTCGTGGTGCTGGTCGGCGCGGCCATGCCTTCGATCCTGGCCGAAATCGGTTTTGTCAGTAATCCTAGGGATGAAGTGCTTCTCAAGAAATCGGATCATCGCGATCGCATGGCCGACGCGCTGTATCGTGGAATTTCCCGCTACGCCGAAACACTGAGCCATTTCCAGGTGGCCAGCGCCGAAAACTAGTCCGTGACCGGCTCCCCTCGAGTCCTCGCCTTCCGTCACGTACCTTTCGAGTCCCTCGGTCTCATCGCCGATTCGCTCGAGGAGCACGGAATCGCATCAGAGTATGTCGACCTGTTCGCACGCTCAGACCTGGAGCCGCGCATCGAGGACGCTGCCGGACTCGTCTTCATGGGCGGGCCGATGTCGGTGAATGACGACCTCGCGTACATTCGCACAGAGCTTCGGCTCATCGAGCGCGCCGTTTCGCTTGGCATGCCCATTCTCGGCGTCTGTCTCGGGTCGCAATTGATCGCCCGAGCGCTCGGCAGCCGTGTGTACAAGAACGGCGTCAAGGAGATCGGGTGGGCGCCCGTGTACTTTACGGAGGCCGCGGCGGGCGATCCGCTGTTGTCAGGCTTGAACAATCCCGAGACGATCTTCCATTGGCATGGCGAAACGTTTGACTTGCCGCGCGGCGCCGAGCTGCTGGCAATTTCCGGCGCTTGCCGGCACCAGGCATTCCGCGTCGGCGACCGGATTCACGGATTTCAGTTTCATCTCGAAGTGACGCCGCAGATGATTTCGTCGTGGTGTGCCGAGGATGCCAATGAGGGAGACATGCGCGAGCTCGATCATTCCATTGACCCGCATCAGAACTCGTCGCGACTGCGGGAGCTGTCCGCGCTGGTCTTCGGACGCTGGTGCAATCTGGTGAAGAGCGCCGCATGCTGCGCCCGATAATTGTCTGTTTCGCGCTGGCGTGTGTCGCAGATGCGCGCGATCCGGTCCGTCTGCGCGCGTATCCGCAAAAGTTTCGCGAATCACGGCTCGCCGTGGACTACTCTCCGCCACCCGCTCTAAGCCGCGAAGCCGTGATGCCTCCACTCGGCGATGTGACCACGACCGCGATCACGTCCGACGGCGCCGTCTGGATCGGAACGCGCTCGGGGCTGATGCGCTTCGACGCCAAGGCGGATCCGCTCGATCGATGGCAGTATTTCGGCGGACGCCGCTACCTGGACGACGACGAGGTTGTTGGGCTCGTGCCGAGCGGCACCGGCGTGTGGGTGCGCACGAAAACGGGTACGTCTCATATCCGTCTTGAGCCGATGACCCTATTGCGGAAGGCTGAGTACTTCCACAGGCGCGTTGTGGAACGCCACGATCGCTACGGCCTGGTCGCAGGTTCCCGCCTGCGCGAGCCGGGCAATCTGGCGACGAACCAGCTCAGCCCCAACGACAACGACGGCCTGTGGACGGCGATGTACGCGGCCGCAGAGTGTTTCCGCTACGCAGTCACTCGCTCCGGGCAGGCGCTGGCGCGCGCGCGGAAATCCACCGAAGCCGTGCTCTTCCTCGAGCAGGTTACCGGCCGGCCCGGATTTCCGGCGCGCTCCTACATCCGCAAGGGCGATTTCCGAGGCTCGGACGGCGTCTGGCACTGGACGCCGGACGGCGCGATCGAGTGGAAAGCCGATACCAGCTCCGACGAGATCGTCGGGCACTTCTACCTGTTCGGCGTCGCTTGGGACCTTCTGCCGGATCAAGCGCTCAAGGATCGGATCGCCGCCACCGCGCGCCGCATCATGGACCACATCTTGGCGAACGGCTACCATCTCACCGACATCAACGGCCAGCCGACATACTGGGGTCGCTGGTCGCCCGAGTATTTCGCGACGCCGCGCGGCAAGCCCGATTCGCCGCTCAACGCGCTCGAGCTGCTGAGTTTT
Organism: Bryobacteraceae bacterium; assembly: GCA_050746825.1. Taxonomy (GTDB): domain Bacteria; phylum Acidobacteriota; class Terriglobia; order Bryobacterales; family Bryobacteraceae; genus JBOGMR01. The sequence goes on from JBOGMR010000788.1 coordinate 2,492, forward strand.
CTCAAGACAACCGCGCACATCACCGGCGACGCGCGCTACGACGCCGAGTATCGCAAGGTCGCCTTCGAGATGAAATACCTCGAAATCATGACGCATCTCGACAGGCTTCGTACCGTGATCAACTACTCGGACGAAGAGCTCGCCATGCTGCCGTTCTACCTGATCTTCCGCTACGAGCGCGATCCGCAAATGCTCGTCACCTACCGGAAAGCGCTCGATCAGTGGTGGCAGAACATGCGGCGCGAGAAGAATCCGCTATGGACATTCATCTACGCCGTCGCGAATCCCGGCCGCGACGCGGATCTTGCCGGCGCAGTCTGGACGCTGCAACGCATTCCGATGGACCTGATCAACTGGACCGTGCGCAACTCACATCGCAAAGACGTGGTGATGGCGCCGTCTATCGATCGCTTCAAACGCCCGCAATCCGAGACGCTGCTCCCCGCCGACGAACGCCCGATCATGAAGTGGAACAGCAACCCGTTCGTGATCGATGGCGGAGGCAACGGCAATTCGGAGGACGACGGAGCCTTCTTCCTGCTGCCCTATTGGATGGGCCGCCATCACCGGCTGCTGCTGGGCGAATGATTGCAGTTCCGTGCGGTGTTCATCCTGGCTCTTCGCCATCGCCGGCAGGACCGGCTTCTCCGGTTACCAGCCGACGCGCTCAGTCTGCCCTGACCGGCATGACAGGCCGCGATGTCCGGTAGCTTGCTCAGGATGGCGTTGTCGCGCGGCACGGACTCCGCGATCCGGAGCGCCTCATCCAGATGCTCGCGAGCGCCACTGCGAACGCCCGCGGCCAGCATCGCGAGCCCCAACTGAGTCAGCGTGGCGATCATATTGTGCCGCAGACCGGGTTGCGCGGCCCTGGCCTTCGCGATGCGACGCTGCAACTCGAGCCCCTTGCGGAAATACGCGAGCGCCGCGGTGCGGTCGCCCAGTTGGCCGAGCGCGCCGGCCAAGGCGATGTGGCTGTTCGCGGCGTTGTGAATGAACGCAAACGTATGCGGAGAGCCGTTCATGACGGCAGCCGATTCATCGAGAGACCTGCGCAGGAGCTTGGCCGCGGACGCCGGATCGTTCCCTCGCAGCGTGAGCCCGAACGCCCAATGCGCGCCGGCAACGTCCCCTCGCGCCAGCGCGTTCTTCAGATCGGCGGCCAGCAGTTCTTCCGCCAGCACGATCGAACGCCGGTATGCCGCGACTGATTCCTCCGTGCGCCCCAGGTTGAAGTACCACGGATTGCCGACAGCGTGGCGCAAGAGCCGTCCCGCGGCAGATCAGACGCTTGACGTATTGAGGGAGTTGGTTGCGGGGCCGATCTCGAATCCATTCAGAACGCCTTGGGCGCTTGACTCATTCGGCATTGGACGTTGCCCAAGAGCGGACGTAGAGCATTCCGGCCGTGATGAACGGCTACGACGATTGTACGACCTTTTTCAAGATGTGCTTTGCAAGGGACTCGTTGATCTCCCGATGCCGGGGCACCGGTGGGAAACACCGGTCTTGGGGTTCCGGTACCAGTCGTGATTCCCGCCGTGGCGAACGAACTCACAGCCCGCTTCTTCCAACTTGCGGATCAAGTCTGCGCGCTTCATCCAACGGTCAATTCGGCCACCCGCCGAATACCGGGGATCTCTCCGCTGGTCAGGTCTTTGTAGAGGTCCACCAGATTCTCTTGGAGTTCGTCAAGCGTTTCACCCTGCGTCAGGTAGTCCGGGAATTCCTCAAGATAACCAAGCCACACGCCATGGTCTTGCCAGTGGACATATCGAGCGGTGCTCATAGACTCAGTGTACCGTTAGGCGGCCAGGGAGGAGGGATTTGGTTGCGGGGGGTGGATTTGAACCACCGACCTTTGGGTTATGAGCCCAACGAGCTACCTGACTGCTCTACCCCGCGTCGGATAACGATCCAGAAGATACCAGCCGGGGCCCCCCCTGTCAAATTCTTTTCTGTGACCCCCACTACGC
>JBOGMR010000789.1:0-2546 GCA_050746825.1 Bryobacteraceae bacterium
AACTGGGTGGTCTTCGCCAAGCGGCCATTCGGTGGCCCAGAATACGTGATCAAGTACTTGGCCCGCTACACCCACCGCGTGGCCATTGCCAACGGACGACTCATCGAGATGCAAAATGGCCACGTGACGTTCCGATGGAGAGACTCGGCCGACGGGAACCAGCAGAAGTTGATGACGCTAGGCGCGGTCGAGTTCATTCGCCGCTACTTGCTGCACATCCTCCCGCTGGGATTCGTCAAGATCCGGCACTTCGGCTTTCTGTCAAACCGCAACCGGCGCGAGGCTCTCCGCCTATGCCATTCGTTGCTTCCCCAACCAGTCCTTCCACCTGCGGACTCTCTCACTGCGACACAGCGGCGCGCAGTGGAACGAATCTGCCCCTTCTGTAAAATAGGCACGCTGCATATCCTCGATTGGATTCCCGCCGGAACATTACTTCCGCCCAATGAGAAGCCCAACCTGGGCTCATCGTGATGCCAGAAACTCGACCAGGTCGCGCGTGTAATCGCTCTTCAGGGCCGCCGCAGCAGAAGTGTGCTCCGATCTCGCCATGGAACCGCGTGGCTCCTCCTACACCCCTTATTCGTTGCGCCGGAGCAGTGGAAAATCCGTTCCTCGCGCTACTTTCCCTCCGCGCCCGCTTGCATCCAACCGGCGCGTCCACTATTCAATCCCCATAGAATCCCGTCCGGCTTCGCTCAAGTCGTCTTATCGAAAGTGCTCCGGCAGTCAATGCTCCGGCTACCTCAGCTCTATAGCGCCGGAGCACTTCCGATCAAGCCTAAGGACTTCTTGCCAGCTTCTCTAAAGACGCTCTCTCGACGCGGCGCAGCGGGATGATTTCCGGATGGGCCGTTATCCGGGCAGAATGAATCGTGGGCAAACACAAGGTGCCCGCCAAGAGAGTGGTCAGGGCGTCGCAGGCGTATTTGCAGGCAGAGAACCACCGCGCTATTTCATGCGGTGGTCAATATCATGCATAGAAACAGCCATCGCCGATTCATCGAAGCCTCTTTCGCCGAAGGTTTAGAATCGGCTACAGACTATCTCTTCGGCTGCGCCGGCTGGGCCGGAGGAGCTTGCTGAGATTGCAGGCACGAGAGCGTGGCCTTATGATAACCTTCGCGATCGATGATCCGGCCGGCGTCGGTATGGTCCTTAGCTGCCTGTTGCATGCAAGCATTAAATTTTTGATTCGGCGACTGCGCGGCGGCATTGCTTGACGCCGGGGCCGGCGTCGCGGATGGAGGCCCGGCCACTGTCGGCGGCGGCCCTGGGCGCGGGGTCGGAGCGGCCACGGGCACCGGTGTCGGTGTCGGGGGCGCTAACGTTGTCGGCAACGGCGCGGAGCGTTGCGCCGGAGCGGCAACGGGTGCAGCGGGAGCAGGAATGGGCGCGGCGATGGTGGAAGGAATGGGCGCGGCACGTGGCTCCGGCGCAGCAGCAGACGGGGCGCTGGGTCTCGGAACAGGAGCCGCCGCCGGCGCGCCCACAGGCGCTGGATTTCCGAGGTAGGCTTGCACGCAGGCCCGGAGTCCGTTTTGGAAACCGTGGGGATCGATCCGGTCGCCGTCCGGATACGCCTTCAGTAGTTGTTGCGCGCAAGGCTTTGCCTTCTCGGCCGATCGTTGCGGCGCGGGCATGGCGGCCATCTTTCCGTCTATCGCTACCAAGCAAGCCATGTACTCCTTGTTGATGGCCTCGAAGTTGGCTGGATTCGCCTTGTGCGCCTTGTTGGTTTGGGCCCTGCAGGCGGCATCCAACTTCTGATGATTGTCTTGATAGCTGCTCTTCAGCGCTGCCTCGACGATATTCCCCGCGAGTTCGTCGATGGTGAGGAGCCGCGGCGGGGGCGGCACCACGACCGCGGGAGGAACCCAGACGCGCGCATCGGCGGCAAACACAGCGGAGGGCACCGGACGAATCTGCCGCCCCAAGTAAATCTGAAAGCTCGCTCGCAGGCCGTAGCACGCTTCTCCGAAGGGTACGCCGTGTACCTCAATGGTCTTGCCGATCATGCTGGTGCGGAAGTCCGCGCCGAACTGTTCCTGCAAGATGTCCAATCGCTCCGTGCAGGCGTTGAACTCGGAGTACGGCCGGGAATTGGGACGCCAGTGGGGGACGGCAGGCGATTCACGAAAGGTGATCTGGGCCACCGTAATATTCGTGGTGGGACCGACCGCGCGCTGCACAACCTCGACGCCGGCAACGGTGCCCCGGACGACGAAATAGCCGGGGAGCACATCTCGAAGTTTTTCTTGAGGACGCGGATTTCTCAGAACGGACAGCAGATCGCTCCACTTCACTGGCAGCGGCTGCTCACTGGCTTTGCGCTCCGCTTCTTCCGTCGCCCAATCGATCTCCGGCTTCTCCGAGAAAGTAACGCGTCTGTTGTTAAGGGAGAGCACGCCGGAGATGGACTTGAATTCCAAGCTGATCTCGTGGCTGTCCAGGTGTGTTTCCACCATCAGGGTGTAGCCCAGGTCTTCGCAGACCTTGGTAACTTCGACGATCGTGGTATTTCCGAACACCGCCCCGCCGCCGGT
>JBOGMR010000790.1:0-13384 GCA_050746825.1 Bryobacteraceae bacterium
GGTATAGCCTTTCAGAGCCGATCCCGCAGCGGCTTCGGCGATATGCCCACCGCCGAACAGAACCATCTCGTCGCGGCCCGCATCGTACGCCATCGCTCCGCCCAGCACAGGCGGCGGCGAATGCCGCGGTTGGAGGTCCTTCCAGGCGCGCCGCTCGATATCGTAAGATGCGGTCAGTCCACCGGTAAAGTACAGCAGCGAGTTGTCGACCGGCCGGTAGGCCACCTGATCCGCGACGATATTCAGCGCCGGGCGCGGCACTCCCTCCGCCGATTCCGCCTCACCGCGCATGATCGTCCGGCGGCTGCCGGTGGTGATGCCCATGTAGATTCCGGGGTGATACCCCATCGGGAGCTGCTTGCTCCATTCAGCTTGTTTCTCGAGCGGGAGATGATTCTGCCATCGTCCCGCTGAGGGATCGAAGAAGACCATGTCATACTCGGGGATCTTGAGCAGACGAGTCTCCTGCCGCGCTTCCGGATCGTCGTTCAGAAATCCCCACAAGAAGAATGCCCCGGCCTTCGAGGCATAACGGATCGCGCTGCCGCGCCGCGCACCGGACATGTCTTTGGAAAGCTCGGTCCATTGGTTCGGCGGCTGGGCAAAAGCGCAAGCCGTCGTGAGCAGAAGCAGATTGAATCTCAAAGACATCAGTTGAACTCCGGAATGACGCGAGTGCCGTCCGCGGTGTGCTGCCCCGTCGCCGTACTCTACATTAACAGTCGGCCACGCGTGTCGATGCGAACCTGCATTGGCCGTCCCTGTGGCGGCGCCAATGTGGCCCGCATCCGAGAGGTCTTCCAGGTTGTCCAGCGCAACCTTCTCGTTCGCGCGGGAAATTCCGAGCACAGAGATAATGTAGCTCGACGCGCGGCTCAGAGCCGTCTCCGCACACAGATGCCATTCCCGGCCGCGTTGTTCCCACTTCCGAGCAGGTATCCCGTCGGCGCCGCCTTCTCGAATTCGAGCGAGATCCGGCTCCCGGGCGGCGCCGATCCCGAACGGCGCGAGTCCGTGCAGGCACACTTTAAGCGGCACTGGCTTCTTCGCGCGAATTTCGTCTACCGTCAACAACACTTCAAAAAGCAACGGCTGCGCCGCCCATACTGTGATCTGATAATAGAAAATGTGAAACGCGTGATGGAAAAATTAACCGGCAGGATCGTTAAACGGCACTCGTCCGAAAAACGCCCAAACCGCCGATTGTAAATGCCCGCCCGGCCTGCTGAGGTTGAACCCTGAACACAGAAGCGTCCTGCAATCCGTAACACTGTGCGACTTGGGATATGCCGAGAACTTAGGTTCACGTCTGCTCCAGCGACAGTTGGACCTTGGGTCGATGACTCCAGCATCGAAATGCGTAAACGCCAGGCAAGTGCGATGAAGAAAATGCCGCGGGCAGAAGGCAGACGCCGATTCTGGTGGGGGCTGCTGGCCGCGATCATCATTGTCGGCATCCTGTCACGCGTGGCCCAGACTGGGATCCGCATCTTCGACAAGTACCTGGGCGATGCCCTCTACGCGGCGATGGTCTACGTTGTCTTCCGGCTCACCGGCCGGATCGCGCGTGTGGCGGTGTGGGCGGGGGTGGCGATGATTGCAATCGAGCTCTTCCAGCTTACGGGGATCGCCGCCGGGATGCTCCGCAGCGGCTCCGCGGCCGAACGCGTCTGCGCCCGGCTGCTGGGAACGGATTTCAGCGTGCTTGACCTGCTGGCGTACGCTGCGGGGATAGGCTGCATTGCGGTCGTCGATCGCTCAGAATCGCGACATGGCTAATCGCGCGGTGCAGCGTGCACACGCTACTCCACGTTCACAGTCGGGCCGGCCGTCTCGATCCGCACCGCGATTGCCTTACCGGAGCGACGGAAGCTCACCCCGATGTGGCCCGCGTTCGAGACGTCTTCCAGGTTGTTCAGCTCAACTTTTTCGCCCGCTCGGGAAATTCCGAGCACGGAGATAATGTAGGTCGACGCGCGGCTCTGCGCTGTCTCCGCGGACAGATGCCATTCCGGCCGCGTTGTACCTTGTTCTGGAGGAATCGGGTATTTGTCGGTCTGATCGATCTTCAGACCGCCGGGCGCGAGCAGATATCCCGTCAGCGCCGCCTTCTCGAATTCGAGCGAGATGCGGCTCGCGGCGGCGTCGATCGCGAATGGCGCGAGCCCATGCAGCCACATTTTGAGAGGCACCGGCTTCTTCGCGCGAACTTCGTCAACCATTACCAGCACTTCAGGCTTCAAGAAAACCAGGTGACGGCGATAGCGTTCCACGTGGTCGCCGTAGCCGGAAGCCACCTCGCCGGCCACGTAGTCGTAGCCGGCGCCGGGACGAAACACGATCACGCTACCCTTGGCTTCGCCGGTTTTCGGCTGCCCCCTTCCGTCGATCTCCAGTGCGTTGTGCGCCTTCGTAGTCCAATACCATTCCTTGCAGAACGGGCTGCCGTACCACGGACGGATGCCGGTGTTCACCAGCAGCGGCGATCCGAATGCGCCGAGCACAATGGCGTTCTGATCGGAATGGCTGTGACTGATGTTTCCCAGCGCCGCAGAGCGGAAGGCGATCTGGACATCGCTCGCGCCGTCGAGAAGGTTCGTGTGCATCGTCGCCCAGCCGGCGCCGCGGAACAGCTTCGCCGCCGGCCAATCCGATGGCGCCTTGGCGACGGGAACCGGACCGGGACGCGCCGCGCGCAAAAAACCGATCGGCCCTGGCGCGCCGTCGCCCTTGCCCCACGCCTCGGCGTACCACTGCCACTCCGGCTTGTTGCGCAGGCGGGCGAAAAACGAAACGGGAATCGCCTGCTGGCCGCGCGGACGCTGCTCGGCGAAGTCACCGAAGCCCACCAGGGCGCCGCCTGGCGGAGCGATGTAAAGCGGAAAGTCGCCGACGTGCCTGTAAAACGGCTTCTCCGTGCCGTCCACCTGCAGCGCGGCATTCAGCGCGTCGAGCCACCAGGTGGACCGGTTCACATAACTGTTCCAGTACGAGAAGCCTTGGCCCCATCCTCCGTCCTCATCGCCGTAGGCCGGATACCAGCTCCAAAAAATCGTGAGCGCGTAGTCGAGCCACGTCCTGGCTTCCGGAATCTCGCCGTAGTAGGCGATCGCCGCCTCGCCGAGAAAATGCCACATGCGACCGGCGTGGCTGTGATACGCGCGTTGCTCATGAGGAATGTTGCGGAGCCGGTGATAGGCCTCTTCGCCGCGGACGCGGAAGACGGCGCGAAGCTTTTCGCGATCCGCCTCGGTCAGCGCTTCGTAGGCCCAATCGTAGGCGCGCGAGCCGATATGCAGAATCGGCATGCCCGCCTCGTCGTTCACCTCCATGCTGGTGGTTCCCAGAGGATCCCAGGAGGAAACGTGCATCAGCCACTTGCGCGCGCCCTCGCCGTATCGTCGATCGCCTGACAGCATGTAGCAGAACGCCAGTGTCTCTGCGATTTCGACGGCCCTGGAGGCCTGAGAGTAATTCGCGCGCCATTCCGGCGCATTCCATTTGCCGCCGGTCCAGGGGCGCGGTTCCTGGATCAGGTCTGTCTTGAGATATCGATCCGCGCCGCCGGCGGCCACGTTCCAGCGTTCTTCCTGTGTTCCCGTCCGCGCGCGGCGGAAGCCGGCCAGTTCCTCGGGCCGCAGCATCAATCGCGGATGCTGCCTGGGCATTCTGGTCTTGACGATTTCCTCGCTCGGCCTCGGAAACGCCTGCGCGTCCGCCGCGATCGTAAAGCTGCGCGCAGGGCCCCACGCCGAACGCTGGCCGCCGTCATCGAGCGTCGCGTAGCGCCAGAACCACTTGCCAGGTGACATGACGGCGGTGTGCGTGTAGAGCACGTACGGCGTCTTCGCGATCGTGAGGACTTCCCGGCCAAAGGCGGAGTCACGCGCAAACTGCACGGCGTAGGCCTTCGCGCCCGGTTCCGGCAGCCATGCCAGCGCCGGGGGATTCGTCTCGACGCTGGCTCCATCCGCGGGAAGGTACCCGATGTCATCGGGTCCTGGCGCGCGATTGGAAACAGCCGGTGGCGCGCCGTACAATGCCGCGCCAAGAAGGACCGAGGCGATCAGGTTACGGATCATATGACTTCGAGATTAGTCGATTGGAAGCCCATGAGCAAAGCACCGCGATGGGAGCGCGAGGCGATGGCCGAACGAACGCCGTCGTCGCGACGGGCTGACGTACGCTCGCCATCCGGCCGCAGCGGTACGGCGGCGTTTCGAAGCACGAGAAGCGTGCGCACTGCCCTCCGAAAAAGTCCGCTAACTTCGCTTCCCAGTCTCGCTTCCATTTACAGAGGCGGGTTGCGGGAACCGGGGTAGTCTCAGACGGTTTTGCGCCAAGCGGAGAACGCGTGCCTCCACCAAACAAAAGGAACAAGGAGAACAAAACAATGTCACTCAATCTATTGCGCCGGCTGCTTTGTGTGTCCGCCCTTGCCGCACTCGGTCACAGTCTTTACGCCGTCGATGGCGTCGTATTGATCGATCAGCGGGCCGCGATGAGCGGCAAGGTCACGCCGCAGGATTCGGCGGGATTCCCGGTCACGATCCCAACCAGGAAGCTACCGCCTGACCACCAATCTCGTGGTCCCCGACGCCGGGGCGACCGCGATTCAGATCACCGCGGACGATGTCACACTCGATCTCAACGGCTTCAGCATCATCGGACCGAATGTCTGCACTCCCAACCCGACCCGCTGCACCTTCTCTGGAGGCGGCGGAATCGGAATCATGGCCGTTGGTCCTGTCGGCGTGGCGAGCCCCGCCAATGTTCGCGTGAGGAACGGTACGGTGCGTGGCATGGGAGGGCACGGGATTCGGACGATGGGCGACGGCACCGTGGTCGAGCGGGTTAACTCCGTCAGCAACGGCGGTCCGGGGATCGTGGTCGGCGAAGGGACCGTGATCGATAGCGTGGCGAACCTGAACGCCTCAGGCGCAGCCATCGTCGGGCTCCATGTCCGCGGCTGCGTAGCCGCCAACAACATCGTCGGGATCTTCGTTCGTCCCGGCGGCGTCGCCATGGGCAACACCGCCATTGCCAATGGAGCGGGCGGGATTTCCGTGAACAACGCGACCGCCACGGGTAACACCGCCAATAACAACACCAGCTACGGCATTGATGCCATCTGCCCGGGCGCGCTTGTCGGCAACACCGCCTTCGGAAACGCGGGAATCAACATCCGGACCAATGGCGCCTGCACCATGGCTGATAACGCCCAGTAGGGAGGTAGCGCGGCAGCCCGTATTCAGGCGTTGGAGCTGCGACCTGAGAGGACCTGCGGCAACGGCAGTGCGGTTAATAAGACTGGCGGGAACAACAACGAAGGGTCCAAGAATATCCGTGCAAGACAGGCACCGACGTTCGGAATTCTGATCCTCCCCAAGGGTAGGAAGCGCACAGCGCTGGAACGCTGGTTCAACGCGGGGGCCGGGCGTCTTCACTGTGTGCCTTGGGACGCGGAGACGGGTCTGAAGTGGGCGGAACTGCTGGCGCGTCTTCGGACAAGGGGGAAAGCCATACCCATTAAGGATAGCCTCATGGCGGCGACGGCGATCGTTCACGGCCTCGCTGTCGCGACGCGAAACCGTGGTGATTTCGTGAATGCCGGCGTCCGAATCGCTGATCCATTCGCCGGTTGAGCGCTGTCGCGCCGGACAGAGTTCGAATCCCACCTGGAGTTTCGGGATCTGGCTCCCCGCACTGGACACGTTTCGAACTCTTACGCTTGGATCCCAGTCCGCTCGAACAGCCACGGCTCCATTTTCGCTTGCCCAGCTCTCGCAGTCGAATCGCGGCAACCGTGAAAGTGTTCATGCCGATTCCTTCCCACTGGCCGTCAGCGCTTTCGGCACATCCTTTGGACAGATTCGAGGATCGTCGCCATCTCCCGGCTCTCTGCGAAGAGATTCGTGTACTTGGCGCCGGCGGCGGTGATTTGCAGCTTCCTGGGAATGCGTAGGCGGAGAACGCCTATGTTCGCCTTCTCGGCCTCGTCGAAATTGTGCGTTTCCAGCTTCAGTTCCCGTCAACCCAGCGAGAAAACATGTCTCGGGTCCATCGCTTCCGCTGCTTCTTTGTAGTCGATCCCACTCGGTCCGATGACGAGCTGGCCGATCCCGAACACGGGTGGCCGCGTGGAGAAATGGGCATGGTAGAGTGAGCGGATGTAGCCAGGGGACGCGGTCTCGGGCGGCGGCCCGAACATGTCGCCGGGACGCTGTTGTTCGGCGAACTGTTGTTTTGCCGCCGCCGGAGTCGGGGCGGGTTCTCCGGCGGCGCCGGTCAAAACGACGGTGGAAAACGTCTCCACCCCGTACTTGAATATAGTCACCTCGACTAGATCGCCCGCCTGCTTGCCCTCGAGTGCGCGGGCAATGTCCTGCGCATCGCGCACTGGTTGCCTGTCGATCGCCGTGATCAGATCGCCGCCGGCGCCGATATCCAAGTTGCCGATCCTCACCTGACGCTGCGCGCCTCGGATGAGAGCCTGCTCCGCTGCGGAGCCCGGAGCGACACGCTCGACCAGAAACCCGCCGCGCTCCGGGAGGTTCATCGCCCGTGCCAGCTCTCCACTTACTGGCTTGCCTGCGATCCCCAGAGGGGGAGGCGCGGATTTTTGTCCGGTTTGCGGCTGCGCGGCTTGAGAGGGCCTGTCGGGCCCGAATTGAGAAAGATCGGCGGGGCGTGGCTCACGCGGCGGTGTGGAAGGCGGGGGAGGAGCGGATCTTGGCCCTGTTTGCGGCTGCGCGGCGTTCTCGATAAGGCCGCGGATCCCCGGATTTTTTGCGTCCCGGGCGTAGCTTTTGACTGTAAGCCCCTTACCGGCTGGATTCCGGCTCGCGAGCCCCAGTAGGTCAAGAAACTACGTCTGACCCGGCTGGGTCGGAGGTGAGGTCACCCCATCCGGCTCGCCCACTCGGCTTGACTAAAGACCTGTTATCATATAGACTGTCTCTATATGGAGCCGCTCTATGGGATTCTCGACATGCTCGTTCTTCGCACACTCCTTTTTGGGCCCCTGCACGGCTATGGAATTGCGCGCGCGATTCGCGACAACTCGCGGGAGGAGCTAAGCATCGAGTTCGGCTCGTTATATCCAGCATTGAAACGCCTCGAACTCAAGGGCTGGATCGGCGCCAGATGGGAAACGTCTGAGCACAACCGGCGGGCCAAGGTCTACCGACTTACTCCGGCCGGAAGAAGGCAGCTCCGTCAGGAGCGGTCCGAGTGGACGAACTTCGTGAGCGCCGTGGCTCGCGTAATGAAGCCGATGGCTGGGGAGGTGGATTGATGACGCTCTGGAAGCGACACTGCTGGCTCCTGCCTTGGCGGCGGCGGGCCGCGGAACGCGACATGCAGGAAGAGCTCCGATCAATCGCCGAGATGGCGGGGCCAGGCGAACTCGGCAACTTGACGCTCGCCGCCGAGGACGCGCGTGCCCAGTGGGGATGGACGCGGCTCGAGCAGGCTGGACAGGATCTCCGCTACGCGCTCCGAACGCTCGGAAAGAGCCCGGGATTCACTGCGGCCGTGGTGTTGTCGCTGGCGCTCGGCATCGGAGCGAATACCGCGCTCTTTACACTGATCAACACCGTCATGTGGAAGATGCTCCCCGTCCGCGATCCGGAGCATTTGTTCGTGCTCGGCCAGCAATCCCCGGCCTCGGTGTCGAACGAGTTTACCTTTCGCCAGTACCAGTTGATCCGCGATCAGAACCAAGTGATGGACCTGGCGTCTTACGCCCGCGTGCCTTTGAACGTGACCGTCGACGGTGTGATTGAGCCGACTGTCGAGGGCCAGCTCGTTTCAGGCGGCTACTTTCCGCTCCTGGGGGTTCGATCCAGAATTGGACGCCTGTTCGGTCCAGACGACGATCGCACCGTGGCGGGGCATCCGGTCGCCGTAATTACCGACGGCTACTGGAACCGTCGCTTTGCGCGCGATCCGGCCATTGTAGGCCGTCAGATCTCGATCAGCGGTGTGTCGTTCTCGATCGTGGGGGTCACGCCACCCGAGTTCTTTGGCGTTGAGGTCGGCGCAGCGCCCAAGATCTTCGTGCCCGTGACGATGCAGCCCGTGGTGATGCCAACAACGGTGAATCTGCTGCAGCCGGTTCGGCCTCCTGTGCTCACTCCGTGGCTTCGTGTCCTGGGTCGGCTGCAGCACGGTGTGCCACTGGCACAGGCCGCCGCCCGGCTCGGGATGCTCCATGAACAACTGGAATGGAGGCCGCGAAGCAAGTTCACTGGGCAGTTTGAAGATCGCCGGCTCGTGATCTCTTCAGCAGCGGCTGGGCTGTCCGACCTCCGAACGCAGTTCTCCCAGCCGCTCATCATTCTCGTCGGCGTCGTTGGCATTGTCCTGCTGATGGCTTGTGTAAACACGGGCAACTTGGTTCTCGCACGGTCGGCCACACGGCGGGCGGAGTTCTCGCTGCGACTGGCCCTTGGTGCGGGCCGCACTCGCTTGGTACGACAGGTGCTGGTTGAGGGCCTGGTCCTGGCCGGCCTGGCTTGCGTGCTCGGTATCCTGGTGGCGTTTTGGGCGACTCAAGCGCTTGTCGCCTTTGTATCCGTGGGTCGCAATCCGATCATGCTCGACTTGTCGCCGGACCTGCGCGTCTTGGTCTTTGCCGCGGCGGTCTCGATGCTTGCAGGTCTGCTCTTCGGCAGCGTGCCGGCCACTCGGGCGTGGCGCTCCCCGGAGGCGATGGGTATCCGTCAGGATCTCGCCAGCAGGGGGGCGGTGGTTGGCCCTGGTGGCCCTGGCAATGTCCTCGTCGTGGTTCAGGTGGCCCTCGCGCTGGTGCTGCTCGTTGGCGCCGGTTTGTTCGTGCGCACGCTCCAGAATCTGAATCGACAGGCATCGAGCAGCGACCAGAGAGGCATCCTCATCGCCCGCGTCGAGCCCCGCGGCAGCGGCAACCGGGACCAAGGCGGCGCCAAGGAAAAACTGGATCGCGCGTACCGCGCGCTCATCGAACAGGTCGAGCGCATTCCCGGCGTCCAATCGGCGAGTCTTGCGCGAACGTCGCCGCTGGCGCCCATCGCCTTTGCTCCGGTGCTCAAGCTGCCGACAGGCCAGGAGCCACGGGTGCTGGCGCTGATGGTGTACCCGCGCTACTTCTCGACGATGGGCATTCCCATCGTCCGAGGCCGCGACTTCAACGGCTACGACCTGCGCCCGGATTCGCCGTTAGTTGGCGTCGTCAACGAGGCGTTCGTCCGGCACATTCTCAATGGGCAGGAGCCGCTTGGGGATCAGCACGGTGTGGTGGAAAGACTCGGGTGGGCCGACAGGGAACGGAGCGTGGCGCGACAGCGGCCCCTCAACATCGTCGGCGTCGTCCGGGATTCGCGCTACCCGGCCCTCCGGGAAGCCACACCGCCAATCATGTATCAGACGTTTCTCCAGGCGTACACACGATCCGGCCAGATGGTTCTGCACGTGAAGGTAGGGGCGCCGAGCGACCGCATCGCGCGAGAGGTTCGAGGCGCCGTGCAGGCGATCGACAGCGAAGTGCCGATGTTCGAGTTGCACACGCTGGCCGACGAACTTGACGGCGCGCTCGTGCGTGAGCGTTTGTTGGCGACCCTGTCTGGCGTCTTCGGGATCGTCGCGCTTGTGCTGATCTCAACTGGACTCTACGGCCTGATGGCCTTTGCAGTGTCACGGCGGACCGCCGAAATTGGCTTGCGCGTTGCCCTGGGCGCCACGAGTTCCCGCGTACGCTGGATGATTGGCCGTCAAGCGCTGAGTCTGGTGCTCGCAGGGATCGTTATCGGTTTGCCTGTCGCGTGGATCGCAGGCTGGGCGGCCTCGCGCCAACTGTCCAGCATCCTGTTCGAGCTCACACCTGCCGACCCCATCACGATGATTGGTTCGATCGCTGCGCTCGTAGCCGTCGCCATGTGCGCATGTATGCTGCCGGCACACCGAGCGGCTCGAATCGATCCGATCGTGGCGCTCCGGAACGAGTGAGCGCTGCCGATCGGTTGAGCACCAGCGGGTCTTGAGTACCTTCGAGCCGGTCGTGGCTCGCGCCTGGACTTGGTTACGCGCTTGATCGCTGTTGGCTGACGATGGGGCGCGCAGTGCGCCGCCCTGCCTCACTTCGCTCAGATCTCATCTTCTGCCAACGCGCATTCGCGCTATATGCAGTGGAGTGGATCCCAAACGCTAAGCATCAGGAGCCCGCACAAACGATTAACAGGCCATTTTTGGTTGCCGCGCCGCTACCAATTAGGTAGTTGGTTAGCGGCTCGGCGGAGACGCACCCGAGCGCGATTTGGTGCCCTTGTTAATGAGGCGGTGGAATTCATCGGTGACTGTGGCGATCCCTTTCTTGACGGTGGTCCGGGCCACACTGGTGAATGCCGTGAACGCTTCGGCTCCACGCCCGTTCTTGGAGCACTGCGAAACTTTGCGGGCGATCACCGCCGGCCGTAACGCCCGCTCGGCCCGGTTGTTGGTCGGCTCCACGGCCGCGTTATGGAGAAAGTTTAGCACCCGCCGCCGATCGTGCTGCCACCCGATTCCGTCCAGTAGCCGCTGGTTATCTGTGTCTCGCAGCCGGCGGGAGGACAAATACGTCAGGACCTGTTCGAGTTCCTCGGCCCGGGCGGCAAAGCCGCAGATTGGTCCGGCCCGCTGCTCCCGCCACAGTTGATTGGCGTCTTGCAGTAAGGCCTTGAGTTGCGATCCGAACACCTTCGCCTTTCCCGTCTTTCTCTCCACCACTTCGGTGACATTGCGCAGTAGATGAGAGAGGCATTTGTGCTGCGCCACTCCGCTCAACTCTTTCGCCTCGTAGCTGGAAAAACGGTCGGTCACCAGCGTACCCAATCTGGACTCATTTCGAACTGAACGGGGTCAGCGGCGTGAAGCGTGAATGTGTCTCCAGCCCGAACGGTCCCGGGCGATTCTGGCTTACGCGATCTCTCTCTTGCGCCGAAGATAAAGCATCGGGCTCACCAACTTCTCGAGCGGACGATCGTTCTTCCACGGTAGCGACATTACGGATTCCAGTTCCGCATCGAGCGGCCGATGTTCCAACCTTGTTGCCAACCACACGACGTTCTTCAGCACAGAACTTCCTGCCCAAGTCATCACCGGCCGCGGCGCAAATGGCTGTCCCAGCCACTCCATCAGCCGCTCCACGCAGAGCGAGCGGCCGATCCGCACCGCCAGTTCATTGGCCTTCCAATGCCTGGGCGGTTGCGGCAACGGCGAATAGGCAAACGCCTGGAACACCCATCGCCAGTGGCATCGTTCGGGCTCTGGCAGCGACTTGATCCCGTCACGCAACCGGTTCGTCCAGCAAGGAGCATGGCCGTGATCCAAGTCCTGCCACAGAATCACGTCGATCTCGCCCCGGACCCCCTGTGTTGTAGTCGGCCGGCTCGTTTGCGCCAGTACACCCCGATAAACCCTGAGCGCCTCAAAGAACGCTGCCGAATAAAGCTTGTCGCGGAAATGCCGCAGCGCAAAACGCAGCGGCGGATCCGTATCCTCGCCGTGCCCGCAGGTATGATAAGCCGTCTTCAGGATCGTGAACGCCTGCTCCTCACCAACCTGCATACACAACGCCTTACGTTCCCGTCCCCCAGCAAGCCGATACCCTGCGGTGATGAAATCGTTCGTGGCGAGACCCGACCGGATAATCGTGACTGCGTCCTTGCCAATCAAGTCCTCGGGAGCGCGGTCCGGCGGATGGCAGCAATCATGCCTGTACCGTGCAACTACCTCCAGCAACAGAGGTAGCCGCAACTCTGCCGGAACGGCACGCCAAATCCCTATGTGGTAGTCGTAGCTTCGCTTCACCACAACCACTATAATCGGCTCGTCTGCGTCAGAACTTGATCTCTCGAACATCACCGCGCGGACCCGTCCGGACCACGGGCTCGTGAGTAAATCGACGCGCCGAAAGGCATCGTCTTCCCGTCCGCAGTTTTTGAAATCCGGTCCAAACAGTTGGCGGTAGTCACGCAGAATCGCAGCCGGGTTTCGGAAATCAGCAGTCAGCCGGTTTCCATCCTTCCAAAGTTTGAGCCGCACCAGCCAGTTGTACCAGGGTCTGCGGAACAGCAGCGCGTTTTCGGGTACGAGGGTTCGGAAGTCCCGTCGATCCCTACCAGAACGTCGGGCGGCGCACCGATTGCGGGCGCCATGTCCCGCACGATCTCTTCGAAGCCAGAGCCGGCGACGGTCTTTCGGGTTGCGGACCGCAGAATCTGTTTTCGATAAGATGTCTCAGAATGATGACGCGACGCGAGTGGCTGAGCGGTGCATTGGCTTCCACCGCCATTGGACAGACGAACCGGCCGAATGTGCTCCTTCTGTCGGTCGACGACATGAATGACTGGGTGGGCTGCCTGGGACATCGCGGCGTTCACACTCCGCATATCGACGCGCTCGCCAGGCGAGGCGTCCTGTTTTCGAATGCGCACTGTGCGGCGCCTCTGTGCAACCCTTCACGAACCGCGCTGCTGACGGGTCTGCGGCCCTCCACGACGGGTATCTACAACAACGAACAGTACTGGCGCCCTAATCTTCCCGGCGTTGTGTCTCTGCCCGCCTACTTCAAACAGAATGGATACCATGTTGCTGGGGCCGGCAAAGTTTTCCATCACGTCGCCGGATTCAACTCACCGGCCGACTGGGACGAATTTGAACTTCAGGTCTTCGACGATCCCTGGTATCGCCGGCCCGAATGGTATCCGTGGAACAAAAGGGTCCCAGCTCCGCCCGGGCACCCGTTCAACGGCCTGCATGGCTTTCAAGGAGAGTTCGATTGGGGCGTGCTACCGCAGCCGGAGAGCGGGTATGGCGATATGAACGCGGTGAATTGGGGCGGCCGCTTCCTCGATCGCAAGCATGCGAAACCGTTCTTTCTGGCCGTGGGACTTTGGCATCCGCACATCCCGATGTTTGCGCCACAGAATTACTTCGACTTGTATCCGGAGAACAAGATCGCGATGCCCGAAGTGCCGGAGTCGGATCTGGACGATGTACCGCCGGCCGGCAAGAAAATGGCCGCAGCCAGGCAGGAAGAGCACGACCGGATCGCGCGCGAAGGAAAGTGGCGGGACGCGGTGCGCGCTTATCTCGCCAGCATTTCGTTCGCCGATGCGATGGTTGGGAGGCTGCTCTCGATGCTCGGCAAAAGCCCGTACGCGGGAAACACGATCGTCGTCTTCTGGTCTGACAATGGTTGGCATCTGGGCGAGAAGAGGCATTGGCACAAATCGACGCTCTGGGAGCGGTCCACGCATGTGCCGATGATTCTGGCAGGCCCGGGTATGCGCGCGATCGGTCAGACCCGGACACAGCCGGTGAATCTCCTCGACCTCTATCCCACTCTCGTGGAGATGTGTGG
>JBOGMR010000791.1:0-4740 GCA_050746825.1 Bryobacteraceae bacterium
ACTTCATCGTCATGGAATACGTCGCTGGTAAAACGTTGGACGAGCTGATTCCGCGCAAAGGGCTTCGGGTATCCGAAGTACTGAAATATGCGGTGCAGATTGCGGATGCACTTTCCGCCGCCCACGCCGCCCGGATCATTCACCGGGATCTGAAGCCTTCGAACCTCATCGTCACGGAGAACGGATTACTAAAAGTCCTCGATTTCGGACTGGTCAAGTTGACCGAGCCGGTTCCGAACGATCCATCGGTGCCGACCCAGAGCATGCATGCACAGCATCAGACACGTACCGAGGAAGGCACGATTGTGGGCACGGCGGCCTACATGAGCCCCGAGCAGGCGCAAGGACTCGCAGTGGACGCCCGGTCCGACATTTTCTCCTTCGGCGCGGTGCTATATGAAATGCTCACAGGGCATCGGGCCTTTCACGGCGAGACGAATGTCGCGACCTTGTCTGCGGTGTTGCGCAACGATCCTCCGGCGATCAGGGTGACCGTGGAAGGTGTTCCGCCAGAGCTGGAACGTATTACCGCTCGTTGCCTGCACAAGGATCCGAACCGGCGATTCCAACACGTGGAAGATCTGAAGGTCGCCCTGCAGGAGTTAAAGGATGAGTCCGATTCCGGGAAATTGTTAGCCGCTCCGCGGGTAACAGGCGGCCGGTTGCGGCGAGGCGTAGCGGTGGGAGTCGCCGCGGGAATCTTGTTGACGGCGTCGGTGGGCGCGCTTGTCGGGTGGTTGCGCCGCTCTTCCACGCCCCCTGCCAATCTCGGTCTGGTGCGCCTCACTTCGGACTCGGGTCTGAGCTACATGCCGGCGCTGTCAGTCGATGGACGGCTTCTGGCGTACGCGTCCGATCGTGGCGGAGAAGGGAATATGGACATTTGGGTGAAACAGGTCGCGGGAGGCGAGCCGGTCCGGCTTACCAAGCACCCTGCGGCCGACCTGGAACCGGCCTTTTCGCCGGATGGCACTCAAATCGCCTTTCGCTCTGAACGCGAGGGGAGGGGTATTTACGTCGTCTCTGCGCTGGGCGGAGATGAGAGACGGATCGCCGATTTTGGGGCACAGCCTCGTTGGTCTCCCGACGGGCGATGGATCTCCTATGGGGTAAACACGTCGGCGTCGAATCTGATCTATGCAGTGCCCTCAACTGGTGGATCGCCGAGACAACTGGCGCGGGAATTCGTCACAGCCCGTCCGCCGATATGGTCACCCGACGGGAAGCATCTGCTGTTCTCAGGTTCCAAAACCGACAGAGAACACCTCGAGTGGTGGGTGACGCCGTTCGAGGGTGCTGGAGCTTCCCAAACGGATGCGTTTGCCTCGGTGCGTCGTTATCAGCTCAACACCATTCTGTATTTTCCTTTTGCTATTTCTTCCGCAGGAACGCCCGCCGCCTGGCTCGCCAACGGAAATCGGATCGTGTTTTCGGCTGCTCTGGCCGACAGCAGGAACATCTGGACAATATCGATCGCGCCGCCGGCGTGGAAGGCGACGGGTGAACCGCAACGGCTCACGTTTGGGACCGGCGTCGAAATCAGTCCGTCGATAGGAGCGGATAGGGGCGGCCAGCACCTGCTGGCGTTTGCGAACATTACTTCGAACAAAGACGTGTGGAGTCTTGCGGTGGACCACAAACTGGGAAAGGCGTCAGGCGAACTGGAACGCTTGACTCGAGATACGGCTGACGACCACTCCCCATTCCCGTCGCCGGATGGAACGAAAGTCGCGTTTATTTCCGATCGGTCGGGTCGCCAGAACGTGTGGCTGAAGGAACTGAGCGGCGGCCGGGAGACTGCGCTCGATCCCACCGCACCACAGGCGCATAAACCTATCCTTGCGCGCGATGGATCTAAGTTGGCGTACCAGGTCGGCGACGAATTCGCCGGCAAGCCGGAAGTGCGCTTGTCCTTTATCAGCCGCGAGGGTCAACCGGGCGTTCCCGAGCGGGTTTGCGGCGGCTGTGCGAGGCCAGTTGGGTTTTCGACTGACGGGCAGAAGGTATTTTATGTCGAGCGTCACGGGGAACGCAGCAAGGTCATTGCTCTCGACCTTGCGTCCGGACAAAAAACGGAGTTGGTGCACGCAGGCCCGGTTCCTCAGGCAGCGCTTTCGCCGGACGGGGGCTGGCTTTTGTTCACGGAAGTGTCCGGCCCGCGCAGCGCCCGCTTATGGATCGCGCCGCTAAACCGAACCCTGCCTGTCCCGCAGCCGGAGTGGATTCTGGTGAGTGGCGCCGAAAGCAACTACGCCCGCCAGGCTGCCTGGGCGCCGGACGGCAATCTGGTCTATATGATTTCGGAGCAGGACGCTTTCCGCTGCATCTGGGCGCAGCGATTGGACGCCAGGAAACATCCGGCAGGACCGCCATTGCCAGTCAAGCATTTTCATGGCAGCGTGAGCATGATGCCGATCCAGCAAATGTTCGAGGTCGGCTTGAACGCAACACGCGACAAGTTGTTCTTCAGCCTGGTGGAATCCAGCGGTAACATCTGGCTGGCGCGAATCCCATAAAGTGCCTTCGCCGCGCTGTGCCAGCGGCTTCACACCGGCTTGGCATCGCGGGGGCGCAGGAACCACTCGATCGATTCCGCGACGCTCAGGCGTTCCGGCAACGCGGCAGCCTCCGGATGCGTCGACTGAAAACGGTCGAGCAGCAGTTTCTCCATTCGCGAGACAACTTCAGGATGCTGCCGCGCCACATCGGTGAACTCGCCTGGATCGCGCTTCAAATCGTACAGGCGAATGTAGCGGCCCGGCGTCGGATTGTCCGTCAAGTAGCCATCCGTGCGCTTGCGGCGGCCCGAGCAGACAATCAGCTTATACCGGTCGGAGCGTACGCACGCTTCCTCATTCTCGAGATACTGGCTGAAGATGTGGTCCCGTGGGCGCGCGGGCCTTCGCCTTTCCACATAAGCACGCAAGCTTCGACCGTGCGTAGTCGGCAGCGCTTCGGCGCCGAGCAAATCCAATATCGTTGCGGGCACATCGATCGACTCGGTGAAATCGCGAACCACACTTCGTCGCACGCGTCCGGGCCATCGCAGGATCAGCGGCACGCGCAGCGCCGGCTCGTAACAGCAGTGTTTCTCGAAACGTCCGTGTTGGCCCAGGCTGTAGCCGTGGTCCGCCATGTAGACCACCAGCGTGTCATTCTCGAGATTGAGTTCCCGCAAGCGGGAGAGAATCAGGCCGACATTGCGGTCGAGGAAAGCGACTGAAGTGTAATACGCCGCGATGATGCCCCGCTTCTCCGCGTCGCTCAGGTCTCGAAAGATTAGCGGGATCTGCCACGCGTCCTCCGGGCCCACTCGCGGCGCCTCGAACCGCGACGGATCAAACCGGTCGCGAAACTCGATCGGAAAGTCGAACGGCGAGTGCGGCTCATGAAAGCTGATCCATAGCGCGAATGGGTCGGCCTTGTGCTCTTCGATGAATCGAATGGCGCGTCGCGCGAGGAACATGCCGATCATGTCGTCGTCGTAGCGCGGATATGGGAGTTTTTCAGCGTTGAGCCAGATGCGCGCGGGATCGCGAAACGGCTGCCAGCGGGGCTTCGTTCGGATGCCGCCGGCCACAGCTTTCGGAGTCACCTGCTGCGCGTACGTCTTCACCGTGTCGCCGTCCGTCATGAGCGTGTGGAAACCGTGCATTCCTGGAAATGAGGCGCGGTTGAAGTGCATCTTGCCGAACACCGCCGTGAGATACCCCGCTTCGCGCAGTTGCTTCGCGATCGTCGGCTTGTCGAGCGAGAGCGGCGTCGTCAACACAGTGACACCCGCCATTGACGGCATCTGTCCGGTAAAAAACGACTGCCGCGACGGCGTGCAGACCGGCGAATTGCAGTAGTTGCGCGCAAAACGCGTTCCTTCCGCGGCGAGCCTATCGAGGTTCGGCGTATACGCGAGACGGTTACCATCGGCGCCAAGCACATACCCGGCGTGATCGTCCGCAATCAGAAACAACAGATTCGGTTTTCGTCCGGCTCCCGCGGCGCTCCAGGCGCTGCCCGCAATCGCACTCATCGCCGCGCGCCGGCTGACCATGACGATACTCTAACATCCGGCATGCTAAAATTCCGACGTGATTGCCAAGGCGGCACAGCAGGACTATTCGCGGGACGAGGTGCGTCGCATGCTCGAGATTTCGGCACGCCAGTTGCGCGAATGGCAGCGCCAGAAACTGATTCGCGAAACCGACCAGTTCTCGTTTGCCGACCTGATCGCGCTGCGCACGGTCCAGAAGCTCCGCGAGAATCGCGTTCCGGCCCGGCGGATCGCCCGTGCGCTGGAGTCGCTCAAGAAGAAGCTGGCCGGCGTTGAGCAGCCTTTGTCGGAGCTGAAAATCGTCTCGAACGGCCGTTCCATCGAAGTCCAGGTGGCCGGGCAGAAGATGGAGCCCATCACCGGCCAGATGCTTTTCGACTTCGACACGGCCGGCCTCGACAACTTGAAGCCGTTCCCCGGCGAGCGCGTCAAGGAGCCGTCCTCACGTCTCTCCGACGAGCGCCAGGCGGAGCTCTGGTTCCAGCGCGGTCTCGATCTGGAAGAGCGCGGCGCGCCTGTAGCCGAAGCGATCGCCGCCTATGAAAAAGCGATCGCGCATAATCCGAACGCGGCCGGCGCCCTGGTCAATCTCGGAACCATTTACTACCATCTGCGCCGCTATCCCGAGGCTGAGGCACAGTATCAGCGGGCGATCGAGGTCGATGCCAGGTATCCACTCGCGCAGTTCAACC
>JBOGMR010000792.1:0-4566 GCA_050746825.1 Bryobacteraceae bacterium
GCTGTAGAGTGCCTACCGCATCCCCGCCAATGGCTCAACTACGAAACCGGCGGAAATGCGGTCGTTTCTCACCGGCAATAACAATCAGGTTGCATCTCGACGAGTGGGACCACTTACCCACTTAAACAAGCGCGTGCAATCGCCGGTAAGGCCGAGCTAAAATCTGGAGCCCGGGCGACAGGTATTTCCTGTTCCAGAACCTCACTGTGGCGCAGATGGCTGCGCTCGAAAGGATCGACGATCGGGGGCACTTGTGATTCAGACCATCGGCGACCGCTGGAGTCTACGTCGCCATTTGCCAGCAGACGCGCAACATGATTCCGCCGTCCGTACTCCAAGCCGATCGGCAGCGTCTCCGTTCGGTTCGCCCTTGAATCCCATGCCTCCAGTTCATGCAGGAGTTGCCCTTGCAACGTGATGCCACCGGCGATTAGCACGCGCCCGTCGGTGAGCAGCGTGTCGGACGGGTAGGCACGCGTGGTGGCGCCAGTGGGCGGTGGGAGCCGGAACTGGCGCGTAGCCGGGTTGAACTCTTCGCCGAGATCGACCAGACCACTCGCATCCATACCTCCCAGGGACTTTACCGTCGGGCAGCAACGTGGCGCTGTGCCAGGCCCGCGAGGATTGGAGCCGACCAACAACCGCGCCGAGCGGCGTTGCGGCCGGCGGTGATCCCTCGCAACGTTTCGCAGTGTTCCAAGAACGAGCGTGGAGCCGAAGCTTTCACGGCATTCACCAGTGTGGCCCGCCCCACCGTCAAGAAAGGGATCACCACAAGTGACCGATGAATTTCACCGCCTCATTAGCAATCCTTCTCAAGGTCTCTGTAAAGGATTCCTCAACGCACTTAACGTTGTCCGCGACGAGTACAACACGCGCACACTTTATGGAGATGACCCAACCGATAACGCTCTGTTCTATGCTTCTGGTGGAGTGGTTCCGTCGACGTTCTTCTCCCTCCAAGTGACCTATCAAGCTTGCTCTAGGACCCAGTGGACGGCGGCAACTTTCCGGTTCTTCCGACCTCGAGAGCTGCCTGGACGGCCTGTAGTATATGGTACCGTACTCAATAGTGGGCTTTTTTCCTTCCGCTTACGTGGCCAGCTGTATATCTACAACCCGTACAACGGGTTCATATTTTCAGCATTTCCTTTCAACCCACTATTCCATTGACCGAGAGTTTATGAGCACCCGAAAAACAAAGCTGACAGCTCGAACGCTTTTACTCGTTCTGCAGGTAGTGTGGATCGGCTACGCGCAACCCAGAAGCTCAGGTGTTGACCTAGAGCCAAGGCGCGTGGAGTCGGATCCTCTGACTGTGTTCGGCTATCTGCAAAGTTCATTGCCGACCCAAATACAACGAGGATATGCCCTCCTGGGGTTCAACGCACCTCTGATAGATGCGCAATTCCCTCCATTGGCTGACCTCCGTTATGTTCAACTCGACGAAGATCGCGAGTTAGAGGTTGTGCTCACTTTTCAGCAAAGGGGTGTGGTGATCACCTCAATCCTAGACAAGCAGGAAAACGTCTGGTGGCGTACCGGGCAGTTCACGAACGGTTGGCGAAATCTTGGGTACACGGATCAGTTCGTCGAGATCAAGGACGTGATCGAAGCAGGGCGATCCGAGTTGCTGGTTCGCCGTTCGGGAGGCGGCACTGACATTTCAGAGACCAACCTTGTCATGTACCGGCTACGAAGTGGTCGATTGCGCCCAGTCTTCCAGACGAGAGAAGTGGCGCGGTACCGAGTCGTTGGGAGTCCAGTTCCGGGTACCACGTTGGAGCGCGTCTTCCTGGACTACCCGGACCGTGTCGAAGCGGGGGCCGCTATTCTTGTGGTTGATCGCATGTCAATCACCTCGCCAAACCCACCTTTGAATATTGATGGTGTGCTCCGTCACAAGGGCAATTCTGTGTGTGAAGCCTTTCACTGGGATCGGGCAAAATATGAATTCGTACAAAACGCCAGCGCGACGGAAGCGTTCTGCCCGTAATTGATTAGCGGCTCAGCGGAGATTCACCGGAGGGCGATTTGGTGCCCTTGCTGATGAGGCGGTGGAATTCATCGGTCACTGTGGCGATCCCTTTCTTGACGGTGGTCCGGGCCACACTGTGTTATTGGAGTCCCGACAGGCCTAGTGATCTACTATTTGGTTCTGTGGCGGCGCGCTACGGCGAGCAACATCCCATCACGGTAGCCATCTGAACCATGAACTTCTCATCGGGACGGTCACCCCATGTCGCCAGACCATTAATAAAACCTATACCACTTCCGATAATCGCGGATAACAATGCGATTGTAATTATCGATAGTTCCAG
Organism: Bryobacteraceae bacterium; assembly: GCA_050746825.1. GTDB lineage: Bacteria > Acidobacteriota > Terriglobia > Bryobacterales > Bryobacteraceae > JBOGMR01. Next base: position 2,322 of record JBOGMR010000792.1, read on the forward strand.
CGCTAGGAATAGCGCTCTTTTGAGCATATGTTTACAAATAGGATAAAATGCTCTCTTTTGCATTCTCCCGCCCTACAGCCATCGCCACAGGTTATCACCATACAATGCAAAATATGCGGCTGGGCCAGCAGCGACTTGCGCAGCTCCCGGTACCTGCCACCATCGAGACCGGTCATATGCTCGGCCAAGGCAGAATTTATGAGACTCAAGTCTCAGCGTCTCCGTACGGCGTCTGCTGATTTTCTTTCATACATTTTAGACCTCTCAGCACGGGCTGTACACCCAGATCCGCAACAATCGTGAACTTGCGCGACGCCTAACGCGCAGTCCAGCAACCCAACCAGTGTCCGGGCCTGCGCTTGCTGGATAAAACCGCTATGAGACGACTCCTCCTGCTCATTGCTGCTTTCAGATACCGGTTCTACTGAAGGCTGAGACGTAGGTCGCCGCGCGGCGTATTGAGATCACCCTCAGCTACAGCCCGCTCCAGCCGGGCGGCCGCGTGGAGTTGGATGGGACAGCCGTCGACCTGCAGTCGGATCTGGGACTGAGCAACCGGGACACAAGTCTGCTGGGACGCATCGTGCTCAAGCCCGCGCCGCGACATCACGTCATTGTCGAGGGGTCGCCCTATCGTTTTCGCCGGGACTTTGAACTGAACCGCAGGTTCACTCTGGGGGGCCGCCAATACGAGGTCCGCGACAATGTGCGAACGCGCGCCGAGTTCGACTATGTTTTTGGCGGCTATCAGTTCAGCGTCCTCGCCGGCGAGCCGGGGCGCCTCGGGTCTCCTCGGCGGCGCCGCCTACGGCAATGCTCGTGCCGGCGTAACCAGCATCAACACGTGGCAGCCGGCAGACAGGTCCGTTTCCGGCGTTCTCCCGCTTGCAGGGATCAACTTCCGGGTGCAACCTCTGCCTGGGCTGGGTTTTCCATACAGAGATGGCGAGGCGAAGGGAATGCCGGTGGGAGACGCCGGCCACTACTGGCAGGCGACCGGAGCGGTCGGAATCGCACTGGGGAACCACGTGGGATTGCTCGCGGGTTATGCGCAAGCTGAACGGACCTGTTTTCTCAAGTTCGAGACTGCTCATGGTCCTCGCGCATTCGCGCCGCTCAATACCTCAGCTTCAGCGCGAACTGAATCACGCGAGGCTGATTCGCCATCGCGCTCACCACACCGAACTGATTGGCGCCCTGCGAAATGTTCGGCGGCGCAAACCTGGGCGTATTGGTCAGATTGAAAAACTCGGAGCGGAACTGGAGGTTCCACCGTTCGGTGATCTTTGTGTTCTTGACCAGCGAAATGTCAAGCTGCCGGGACACGTCGCTGCGCAAGCCGGAGTAGGTGCGCGCGGAGTTGCCGAAGGTATACGGAGGCGGCGTGGTGAATTGCGTGATGTCGAACCAGCGTTCCGGCCTGGGGCCGTCGAGGCGCGGGCTCACACCGGTCCAGTTGGGCCGCTGCCCGCCGCCCTGGGAGAACGTGTTGTTGACGGCCGAGTTCATGCCGAGCGGCGCGCCGCTGAACGCCAGGACAATGGCGCCCACTTCCCAACCGCCGAGCAGCTTTGCCGCCACGCCTCGGCCGTTGCGCAGCAGCGGAATCTCATAGACCGTGTTGAACACAAAACGATTCGTTTGATCGAGCGTCGACACCGAGCGTTCGGCGCGCAGATCATTGTGGTTCTGAAACCCGGCGCCGCCCAGGGCCTCACCGGCGAACGTGCCAATCGAATAATCGATCGTCTTCGAATACGTATACGATCCGAGCACGATCAGGCCGTTGGCGTACCGCTTCTCGACCTTGAGCGCCAGTCCGTGATAAATCGAACTGGCCCAGGTGGCGTTGGCGCTGGTCACTCCGTCAAAGTGCGGATGGGGCCGCAGCAATTGGGCTCGCGCCACGGTGCGCTGAGCCAGGATACCCGGCGGAATCTGGCCAAAGAACGGATTGGCAACGAGGGTCCGCAGATCGTCCCTTAGCGCCAGCGCGGAATCCGGCAACTGATTCACGATCAGGTTCTGCTGGAGCTTCAGCCCCCGGCTGCCGAGATAGCCGGCTTCGACCAGGATCGATCCGGGGAGCTCGCGTTGAAGGTTGAAATTCCACTGGAGCGCGTAAGGCGTGACCGTGCCGCGGTCGGTGAAATTGACGGTCTGCCCCAACAGCGTGGCAGCTCCCAGCGAGCTGCCCGATGCCTGCACCAGGCCGTCCGGATAGGGATCGCGCAGGGTGCGGAAT
>JBOGMR010000793.1:0-10106 GCA_050746825.1 Bryobacteraceae bacterium
GGGAAGCTGAACCGTCTCTTCGTCGAGATTGGCGTCCTGCAGGGCCTGACCAGCAGCGAAGGCAAGGTGAGCCAGATCTACGTGAAGCTCGACGACCCGGCCAACGTGGATCCGGTCAAAGAGTCCCTCCAGCAAAAACTTGAAGACTACCCGATCTACTCGATGGAAGAATTCATGACGCTGCTCAACCCGAACAATCTTCCCGAGCTGTCCGTATTCATCCGCGTGATGGAAGGGATCGCGGTGTTGATCGGCTTTGCGGTGGTCTTTCTATCCATGTACATGGCGGTGCTGCAACGGACGCGCGAGATCGGCATCCTGAAAGCGCTGGGCGCATCGCAGTGGTTCATCCTGCGGATCATTTTGCGCGAAGCGGTGTTCCTGGCGATCGCGGGAACGGTGATCGGGATCGCGCTCAGCTACGGCACTCGGTGGGTGCTCGATACGTTCGTGCCGTCCTCGTTCCGTTCTGCGATCGTTCCCGACTGGTGGCCGGTCGCGGGTCTGATCGCCTTGACCGGCGCGATGATCGGCGCACTCTATCCCGGGTGGCGGGCTGCGCGGCAGGACCCGATCGAGGCGCTCGCGTATGAGTGAAGCGATCATCGAGGCGCGCGTCCTGCGCAAGGTTTACCAAACAGGCGCGATCCCGGTCGAGGCGCTTCGCGGCGTCGACCTGACGATCCTGCGAGGTGAATTCGTCTCGATCGTAGGTCCGTCCGGCTCCGGGAAATCGACGCTGTTCCATATCATCGGAGGGCTGACGCCACCCACGTCTGGAACGATTCACGTCGGCGGACGCGACGTCGCCGCGATGACCGAAGCGGGGCGCACCGAGCTCCGTAAGAAAGCCGTGGGATTTGTGTTCCAGAAGTTCAACCTTCTTCCGACCCTCACCGCGGCGGATAATATTGCCATCGCGAAATACATTTCGGGGAACCAGCAAGGCAATGACGCCGCTTTCGAAAAGGTCCTCAGCCTACTCGGCATCCTGAAGCGGTTGCATCACAAACCCAGCGCGCTTTCGGGCGGGGAGCAGCAGCGCGTGGCGATCGCGCGGGCGATTGTCAATCACCCGGCCATCCTGCTGGCGGACGAGCCCACGGGCAATCTCGACACGGAGAATTCGCAGGTCGTGCTGGGATTGCTCCGCGATTTGAATCAACGCCTCGGCCAGACGATCCTCATGATCACGCACAATCCGGAGGCTGCGGCGTTCGGACACCGTACCGTGCGGATGAGAGATGGCCGAATCGTGGAGTGATGGCGATACAATAGAGGTTGTCGATGGACCGCCCCGAGCCCCAGAATAACCTGGTGCCGTTTGAGCCGCTACCGCCTGCGGTCCAGAACGCCCCAGTCATCAACTTCCGTCCGGAAGTGGCGATTGCGCCGCCCGAGGAAGAAGTTCCGCTGCGGATGTTCTGGCGAGTGCTCAGGAAACGCGCGTGGAAGGTTGCTTCGTGCCTCGCGGTGGTGTTCTTCACCGTGCTGATCGGCACTCTGAAGCAGACGCCAGTCTACGAAGCCGCGGCGCTGATCGAGATCGACAAGGAAAACCCGAATATCCTGTCGTTCAAGGAAATCCTGAAGCTCGACGGCAATTCCGACGAGTATCTCGAGACGCAGTATCGCCTGCTGCGAAGCCGCACGCTCTCGGAAAAAGTAGTTCGCGAGCTGAAGATGTTCGAGCTGCCGGAGTGGAATAGCAAGCGGCTCCTGCTCGACCTCTACCGGCAGGATCCTCCCGAGGAGGCCATAGCGGCCATCAAGCGGAACCCGCATCAGGTCGATCCGGAGAATCTTGCGTATCGAAACAGCGTGGAGAATCTGGTCAAGGACGTCGCCGTGCGTCCGGTGCGGCGCAGCAACCTGGTGGAAGTCGCGTTGACGTCGGCGGACCCGAGGCTCGCGGCCAGCGCGGTGAATTCGCTCGCGTCGAATTACATCGACCGCAATCTGGAAGTGAAATTCGAAGCCACGCAGAAGGCTTCCGATTGGCTGCGCGGACAGTTGGTGAGTCTCAAGGGACGCCTCGAGCAAAACGAAGAAAAGCTCCAGGAATACGCGCGCCGCAACGAGATCGTGTTTCTCGATGAGAGCCAGATGGCGTCAAACGAAAAACTGCGCCAGATCGAGACCGAGTATACGCGCGCGCAGGCCGAGCGGATTCAGGGAGAGGCTGTCTATCGCGGGGTGCTCGACGGACGTCTCGACATGCCGGGCGTGCTCGAAAACCGGCTGGTGCAGGATCTGAGCACCAGCCTCAACGAGCTCAACCGCGAGTACGCCCAACTCTCGCAGGTCTTCAAGCCGGACTACCCGAAGGCGCAGCAGGTCAAGCGCCAGATCGACAGCGTGCAGAAGAACCTCGATGCGGCCAAGCGCAGCCTCATCCAGAACAAACAGGACCTGTTCGACGCGGCCTCCCGCCGCGAAAAAATGCTCGAAGCGGCGCTGCAAAACCAGCGCAAGGTGGTAGCGCAAATCGCCGAGCGCGCCATCCAGTACAACATTCTGAAGCGCGAAGTAGACGCCAGCAAGCAGCTCTACGAGGGGCTTCTCAACCGCATGAAGGAAGCGGAGGTGTCCGCGGGTCTCAAAGCGAGCAACATACGGATCGTGGATGCCGCCCAGATTCCCAAACGGCCCGTGCGTCCCAAGACCGCGCTGAATCTGATTCTGGCGCTATTTGCCGGACTCGGCCTCGGCATCGGCTACGCTTTTCTCGAAGAGCATCTCGACAATTCGGTCAAGAATCCCGACGAGGTCGACCGGCTTCTGCATCTGCCGACGCTCGGCGTGATCCCTGCGTTCGTGGAAGACGCGAAACCGCCGCTCAAGATCGCCGCATCGGATACCGAAGAGTTCTCCGGCGCGCTGCTGAAGATGGTGACCGACACCAAGTCACAACTGGCGGAAGCCTATCGATCGCTGCGCACGTCGATTTTGCTTTCGACAAATCCCTGCCCGCGCGTCATCCTCACCTCGAGCGCGCTTCCGAAGGAAGGCAAGACCACCACAACGATCAACCTGGCGTTGACGCTCGCGCACCTCGGAAGCCGCGTCGTGGTGGTGGACTGCGACATGCGACGACCGAATTGCCACAAACTGCTCAAGATACGGCCGCCGCTCGGTGTGATCCATTATTTGACCAGCCAGGCGACGATCGAGAACATCATCACCGAAGTGCCCGGCATTCCGAATCTGCACGTGATCTCGTGCGGTCCGATCCCGCCGAATCCGACCGAACTCATTTCGCAGCCGCTCGCGGCTTCGATGATCCGCCGGCTTCGTGAGAACTTCGATTTCGTGTTGATCGACTCGCCGCCGGCCATGGGCGTCACCGATTCGCGCATCCTCGCCACGCTCGCCGACGCGGTGATTCTGGTGGTGCGTTCGCACGCCACCCCGCGCCAGCTCGTGCGGCGGACGCACGACGACTTTCGCCAGATCGGCGCGCGCGTGATCGGCGTCGTGCTGAACAGCGCCGACATCCGTTCGAGCGACTACAACTACTACGGCTATTATTCGTATTACAAGAGCTACTATCTGGACGACGGCGCCAAGGCGAAGGCGCGTCGCGAGTCGTAGCTCTGTTTAGCGCACCAGGTGATACTTCGTCTGACCGCGCAGCACCCACGACATCTTACCATCCTCGCCGAGAACAGCATCTTCCTCCTGCGCGACAGTCAGCTCTTTTCCGCTCCACTCGGGGATCGGAGTCCGCGACGCGAGCTCGATGGAATACCAGGTGTGCGGCAGCAGTTTCACGTCGCCGCGTCCGGGTACCCCTTCCTGCCGGTCCCACAGGCCGATCAACGCACCGGCGCCGTGGCCGTGGTCGCCGATGGGATGCGTGTAGACCGAGCCGGTGATGCCGGCGGCGCGCATCGCGTTGAGCGTGCCGGCCAGAACTTCGTTGCCGGTGCGGCCGGGCTTCATGCGCACCATGAGCAGGTCCTGCAGGCGGTTGGTATTCGCGAGAGCTTTACGAATACCCTCGGGCGGTTCGGTCTCGCCATCGCGTAGCACGTAGCCCATGTGCTGAGTGTCCGTATTCAGCCGCATCGTGGTGATGCCGAAGTCGACGTGGAGCACGTCGCCTCGCTCGATGATCACCGGTCCTTCGTTCGACAGGATTCCGGGAGTTGCGCGTCCGGGGCGCTGCACGTCGACGGTCGGATGAAACCAGGTTCCGAGACCGAGGTCATTGACGCGCTGTCGCAGCCACCACACAACGTCTTCGGTCGATGTGCTGCCCGGCGTAATCGCCTCGCGGGAGAAGGCGCGCGCGAGCAGGTCGTGCACGGTCTCCATCATGCGCCGATAGATGGGCAACATCCCGGGCGGCCGGACGGCAAGGTAGTCGAGCGGCAGATGCTCGGCGCGCACAACACGCCGCATCCATTCCGGACCCAGTGCTTCTTCGAGCTTTTCGCGCTCGGCGGCGGAGAGGCCGTCTGAAAACGCGTGCGTCTGGGAGATATTCACCGCGATATTTCGCGGCTTGCGTTCGTCGATCAGCTTGCGCAGCAACGTCCACTGGGCATCGCCGTAGATCTCGCGGCCCGGCGTGGCCGGATCGCGGTAGACCGTGTACAGCCCGCCATTCGAGCCGCCGCCGAGGGCCAGCCGCTCGACACCCTTCTCCGGACCGCGATCGAAGAACACATAGATGGTGCGCCGGCGCGCTGCCAGCATCGTCGGCGACACCAGCGAAAAGAACACCGGATCTTCGTTGTACTCGCGCGACAGCACCAGCCACATCGCGACCTGGTGCTTTCGCATCAATTGCGGCAGGATGTTTTCCAGACGATACCGCAGCCAGCGCTGTTGAATCTGCGCCTGCTCACGCAGGGAGGGGACTGGGCTCGCGAGAGGTCGTGGAGAATCACCCGGTGTCTGTGCCGCGGCAACGCTGACGATAAGAGAAAGAAGAATGACGCGCATATCCTGCTTGATCATGAAGTGTAACGTGGGCTCATCAGCTCATCAGCTCGTTCAGTCCCTCCATGATTTGAACGAGCAGTTCATTGTCAACCGAGTTGATCCGCTTCCCAAGTCGCTCGACCGAAATGGTACGGACTTGTGAGATCTTAACCCATGAGGGTTTGCTTAGTGTGCCCGCAGGCAGCTCCAAGGTCAGAGGAAAGCCTGCGCGTTGAGGCCGACTCGTGATGGCCATCGCGATTACGGCGCCTGATCGGCGGTTGAAAAATTCATTACTGAGGATGAGTACGGGGCGGAAACTGGCCTGCTCTCGACCTCGTACTGGATTCAGATCGGCCCAATAGATCTCGCCTCTCAGAACGCCGGCCACGAATCATCTCCGAGACCCTCTTCCGCCATCCGCTGTTCTTCAACACGACTCAGTTTCGCAAGCTCGCGAACAAGACGACGGCGCTTTTCGCGTTCCGCCAGCAGATCGACGGCCGCCTGCAGCGCCCGGCTCCGGTTCGGGTACTTTCCCTCCCGGACCCAGCGGTCCAAGTCTGCAACAGTCTTCTTCTCCAGACTGATGGCAACCTTCTGCACCATACCCACAGTATGACGATTCGTACTACCGAGCACAAGCGCCTGGGATCTGTCCCGGGCCTACGCTCTCGCGCCCTTCGCGATGTAGTCGCAGGCGCGCACCGTCAGCGCCATCATCGTGAGCGTCGGATTCTGGCAGCCGCTCGAGACCCAGCACGCGCCGTCGGTCACGAAGATGTTGTCGACGTCGTGCGTCTGGCAAAACGCGTTCACGACGCTCGTTTTCGGGTCGCTGCCCATGCGCGCCGTGCCGATCTCGTGGATGCAGAATCCCGGTACGGAGTGGTTGCCCGTCATCCGAACGTCTTTGCCGCCGGCGGCTTCTATCATCTCCGCGGCTTGCTGGCGGCCGTCGTCCCAGAGTTTCTTCTCGTTGTCACTCCAGTCGGCGTGCACCTTGAGGACCGGAATGCCCCAGGCGTCGACGCGGGTGCGATCGATCTCGGCGTAATTCTCCTTGCGCGCCAGGCACTCGCCCCAGAGGCCGAGGTTGATGCGCCAGATTCCGTTGCGGACGCCGTTCTTATACTTCGCTCCGAATCCGGGCGCGGCAAAGTTGAAGTCGGGCGTACTGCCGCCTTGGTAGCCGTAGCCGCGAATAAAGCCGTTGGTCGTCTTCTCCGTGATGTTGCGGAAGCGCGGCACATAGATGCCGTTCGGACGGCGCGGCGGTCCGGCCCACGGCCTGGCTTCGATCATCGGCATCACGCCGTTCGCGCCGCCCTGATAAATATGGTCCATCAGATAATGGCCGAGGGCGCCGCTCGAATTGCAGATGCCGGAGTTGAGCAGGAGCCGCGTGGATTCGAGTGTCGAAGCGCATAGCACGATGTATTTGCCGCGCGCTTCACGTGGCTGCCGCGTCAGGCGATCGATATATGCGACTGCCGCCGCCTTGCCGTCCTTCATCACAACGTGACTCGCGACGGCGTCGGTGAGCAGCGTGAGACGGCCGGTCTTTTGCGCGTCCGCAACTGTCGTCCACGGGCTGCTGAAGTAGGAAAATGTCGAGCAGCCCTGCTCGCACGGCCCGCAGTAGTGGCAGGCGGCGCGGCCGTTGTGGCTCTTCGTCAGCACCGCGGCGCGTCCCATCGTGACGACTCGTCCGAACTTCTTCTTGACGGCATCGCGCAGGATCTGTTCGCCGCAGGTCATCGGCATAGCGGGAAGGAAGACGCTGTCGGGCAGTTGCGACAGGCCTTCGGGGCTGCCGCTGATGCCGACGTAGCGTTCGACGCGCTCATAGTAAGGAACCAGGTCGCTGTAAGAAATCGGCCAATCGTCGCCGTAGCCGTCGCGAGAGGCGGCCTTGAAGTCGATGTCGCCCATCCGGTAGCTCTGCCGTCCCCAGCTCAACGAGCGGCCTCCGAGCACGCGCATCCGAATCCAGTGATAGGGCTTCGACTGCGTGTACGGATTCTCGATGTCGTTGACGAACCACTTGTAGTTGTTCTCGCGACACGCGTAACAGAGGCCTTGGATCGGGCGCTCGCGGGAAATGAGGGGCGAGCGGCCGAGGTGGGGGAGTTGCCAGGATTGCTGGTGCTCGGTGAAGTCACGCGGCGTGATCTTCGCGCCCGCCTCGAGCATCGCGACACGCATGCCGGCCTCGGTCAGCACCTTCGCCGCCCAGCCGCCTGTCGCGCCGGAGCCGACGACGACCGCATCGAAGGGGTCTTTGGGCGAGACGATCTGAAGCATGACTTATACTGTATCGTGCCCGAGACACCCCGCAGCGCTCCGCGCGCGTCCGCCGCTTTTCCTCCCTGGGAGACCGCCGGCCTTCCGCCTGCGCCGACGTTCCGCTGGCGTCGCTGGACAATGCTGATCGGACCCGGTCTGCTGATGGTGGGCGCAAACATTGGAGGCGGCGAGTGGTTGTTCGGGCCGCTCGTCACAGCGCAGTATGGCGGCCGTATGATGTGGCTCGCCACCGTCGCCATCGTCATGCAGGTTTTCTACAACCTCTCGGTGATGCGGTACGCGCTGTACTGCGGCGAGCCGATCTTCGTCGGGTTCTTTCGTACGTGGCCCGGGCCGGGGTTCTGGACCGTTTTCTACATCGTGGGTGATCTCGGTGGGCTGTGGCCGTTTCTCGCGTCGAACGCGGCCGTGCCTCTTGCGGCCGTGATCCTGCAACGGCTGCCGACCGCGGCGGACGACACGCTCGTGCGCGGTCTCGGATACGCCATTTTTCTGTCGGCGTTCATTCCGCTCATCTTCGGAGGCAAAATCTACAACGCGCTCGAGAAGGTCATGCTCACCAAGCTTGTGATCGTGCTGGGCTATCTGGGAATCGTGGCGCTTGTATGGGTCGGCGCGTCCACCCGGTGGGAGATCCTGTCGGGCTTCGTTCAGTTCGGCGCGCTGCCCGAAGGGAATTTCAATTGGGCGACGCTGGCCGCTTTTGCGTCTGTGGCAGGAGCGGGTGGTCTTACCAACAGCTACTTTTCGAACTACGCGCGGGACAAAGGCTGGGCCATGGGAGCGCAGACCGGAGCCCTGCCGAGCGCGATTGGCGGCAAGACGATTCGTCTGTCGCACACCGGGAAAGTCTTCGAACTGACGGCTGAGAACCTCGAGCGCTGGAAGGGCTGGCTGCGCCACATTCGACGCGATCAGCTCGTGTTGTGGGGTCCGGGATGCATGCTTGGAATGGCGCTGCCGTCGATGGTGTCGTACGAGTTCCTGCGGGGCGGCAAGGTGGCGGAGGGTCATGCCGTCGCGGCGATGACCGCGCAAGGAATTGCGGCGCGGCACGGCGAAGTCTTCTGGTACCTCACCCTGCTCTGCGGCTTCGTGATTTTGGCGCCCTCCGTGGTCTCGACCGTGGATGGCATCAGCCGGCGTTGGACGGATGTGATCTGGATCGGCTCGCGTCGCTTGAGGCATCTCGAAGGCAACCAGGTGAAGTATGTCTACTATACGATTCTGACGTTGTATGCGATGTGGGGACTGGTTGCGCTGAAGCTCACTCCGAACCCGCTGGTGCTGGCGATTGCGAGCGGCGTGATGCAGAACTTCGCACTCGGGATTTCGGCGCTGCATACGTTGTACGTCAATCTGACGCTGCTACCGCCGCAGCTTCGGCCGAACGCGCTGCAGTGCTGTGGGCTGGTAGGCTGCGCGGTGTTTTACATCGGCATTTCCGTGATCGCGTTCCGCCAACAGTGGCCGAAGGTGGTGGAGTGGCTGGCGAGGTAGTGGCGCTCGTCCGCAGGTGCCCGCGCCTCGTCAGACGGGCGTCTCCACGCGGCGCTTTTCCGACGCGCTTTGGTAGCACGCACAAGCAAGCTGCACCGAGCGATATCCGTCGAAGGCAGTAACCGGCGGTTTGCCGTTTGAGAGGATGGCGTCGATGAACAGCCGGTCTTCTTCACCAAACCCGAGCCGTTCTTCGAACTCGACGTCGCGGAAATCTTCTGACGCCGTAGGTGCCTCGAGGCCGATGCGGTAACTCAGCGACTCCATCTCCGCGGTCTCGATGGTCGAGTATTCGCCGTACACCTCGAGGCGCTCGTACGGGAAGAACCAGCTCGCATCGGCGGACGTCACAAACGTAGCGTGCATGCCGCTCGCGAACTCGACCAGCATCGAGAAATCGTTAGGCTGGCTGAGGCGCGCGTCGAGCGAAACCACTTCACCAAACTGAAATCGCATCATGTCGAACATGTGGATGGGCGTCTCGAACAGGAATCCGCCGGTCACTTTTTCGTCGCCGGTCCACACCGGCTTGAGCAGCTCGCCGCGATTCATCTTGATGTGCGCCGTGTGCGGCGGCGCTCCTGCCAGCAACGACTTCACCCGTTGGTAGACCTTGGCGAACCGACGGTTGTGGCCCACCTGGAAAACTCTGCCTGATGCGTTCGCAGCCCGGAGCACGCGGCCCGCGTCCTCGAGCGTGGTGGCCATGGGTTTTTCGCAAAACACGTGCTTTCCCGCGGCGATCGCGGCGAGCGCAAGTTCGGCGTGGCGGGTGTTCGGCGCGGCGATGTAGACCGCGTCGGACCGCTCCAGCAGCTCCTCGATGGAGCCGACGGTGCGTCGTGCGGGGTCGATGTCGTAGACGGCGGCGATCTCGACGCGCGGATCGCGTTTAAGGTTGGTGGTGTGCACGCCGGCGATGTAACCCGCGCCGGCGATGCCGATGTTGAGACTCACCGGGCTATTCTATAGTTGTAGCGATGAGCACCGCCACGCAGATTTCCGTGGAGGAATACCTGTCGTCCACGTATGACCCCGACTGCGAGTATGTTGACGGTGAGATCGAAGAGCGTAACGTGGGCGAGATCAACCACAACGATGCGCAGAAAAGGCTGATGGTGTACCTGGCCGCGCGGGAGAAAAAGCTCGGCGTCTATTCGATTCAAGAGCAGCGGGTGCAGATCTCTCCACGGCGATTCCGGGTCCCGGACGTGTGCATTCTGGCCGGCTCCAAACCAGCGGAGCAGATCGTCACCACGCCTCCTATCGTGTGCATCGAAGTTCTCTCGCCTGAGGATCGTCTGCCACGAACGCAACGCAAGATCGCCGATTACCTTGAATTCGGCGTGCGCTATGTCTGGGTG
>JBOGMR010000794.1:0-4908 GCA_050746825.1 Bryobacteraceae bacterium
GGGTAATACAGAAATGAATCTGGGAGCGGTGAGCTAACCGTTCTAGTAGAACGACTTGCCGATGTGTGCGCTTTTACCTCAGCGGAGTTCGCAGTAAACTCCCGCTAGAGCGAAGTGGAGGGCGCAGAAAGGCGGCAACAGCGCCACCCGCGAGCGCGAGCACCGCCAGCGTTACATAAACTTCCTGATAACCCGAAGCGAGGTTCCCCGCAATTCTGGCGCGATCCATGATGCCGGCGAAATAACCGGGCACCACGAAGCCGCATAGTCCCCAGGCCGAAAACACAAGTCCGTAGTTGGCGCCGACGTTCTTCGGGCCATAGTAGTCGGCGGTGAAGGAAGGCATGAGCGCCAGATAGCCGCCATACGCGAACGCTACAAGGCACAAGCCAATGAGGAGTTGCGTGAAGCTGTCGGCTTGTCGAAGAAAGAACAGGCACGCGACGATCGAAGTTGCGCACATTCCTATCACGGCCGTGCGGCGTCCCCAACGGTCGGAGAAGCTGCCCCAGCCGAGGCGCCCAAGGCCGTTGAAGATGCTCATTATGCCCAGTGCGGCGCCCGCCGACATGACGGCTGTAGTTTTCGCCATCTCCTGAAGCTGCGGCGTGGCTTCGCCGATCGCTGTGAGTCCCACGGAAGTGCCGACGAAGTAGAGGGCCCACAGCGCGTAGAACTGCCAGGTGGCGAGCATCCCTCGCGGAGGAATTTCGACCGCGGCGGTCTTTGCGCCCGACGCCGTCCAGCCCGGCGGTTTCCACCCCGGGGGCGGCACGCGATAGAACTGCGCAGCGCCCACGACGCCAATGTAGAAGATGCCCGCGAGGATAAAAAAGGTCCGCGGGATGGTCTCAGCGAATTGTGCAGGATCTTTTCCTATCAGCGCTTCGAGGAGAGGTCCGAAGACCAGGGGGCCGGCCCCGAAACCCATCACGGCGAGTCCGACGATCATGCCGCGCTTATCGGGGAACCATTTGATGCACATTGCGATCGGCGTGACGTACGCAAAGCCGACACCGAATCCTGCGACGAGCCCGTATGCGATGATGAGGCCGTCAACAGTGGAGCCGATCCATGCGGCTAGCAGGCACCCGGTGCCGAGGAGCAGGCCGCCGATGCTGGCGACGATTCGCGGTCCTTTGCGATCCTGCCAGAGGCCGGCGATGATCATCGCTACTGCGAACGCCAGGATGGAATAACGGTAGGGTGCGATGGTTTGTGCTTTCGACCAGCCGTGAAGCTGGGCGAGCGGGCCGCGAAATACTGACCACGAGTAGAGCACCCCGAGCAGGATCTGCATGAAGACGGCGACGACGGCGTAGCGCGCGCGTCCGGTAGCGGCGGTGACAGCGACTGGGCTCACCGGCACATTCTATCTGAAGGCGGCGGTGCTGCGTCAGGGACGGCGGAAAACCCACTCAGCCACGAATGCACACGAGTGGACACGAATCAAAACAGACTTCTTTTCCTCACGCAGCCGAAGCCGGGAACGCAGCGTCCTCGGCGGCGTAGTCGAACTGCTTCGGATCAAAATCCGCAGGAGGGTTGGCTCGCTGCCAGGCGACCGTTCGCGCCAGACCCTCGTCGAACGGGATCGGTTCGGTGTAGCCAAGTTCCTTACGAATGCGGCTTGAGCCGGCGACCCAATGCTGTGCGGTGTTTCCGGGAAACTTCAAGTGGGCAAGTGCACGATCGGTGGGCACGGTAATGACTTGACCTGTGAAGCCTGCCGTGCGCGCGACACGCCGGGTCCACTCCATTTCGGTCACCGATTCCGCCTCGGCGACGTTGTAGACGCGGCCCGCGGCTCGGGGCGAAACGGTTGCGAGGGCGACCGCCGCGGCGACGTTTTCGACATAGCCGCGAGACCCTCGCCACCGCGCCGCACTTTCTTCGAGCAGAATGAATCGCCGGCCGTCGTCGACACGCTTGACGATCGGGTGCAGGCGATGCAGAGGGTCGCCCGGTTCCATATGTCATCGGAAGCCGAAGCACAGTGCCGGCGATCGCGGGATCGTTGAGGACGAGGCGTTCGACCGGAATCTTGTCGTACTCCTCGTCGACCCACGCGAAGGCCTGTCGCACTTTGGCGAGCGCTTCCGGAGGGTACGGGTGAAGAACCTGGCGGAGCGGAGACTCCTCGTCCACCGGGGAGTTGTCCACAGCGGCGGACTCCCGGCCGTGCAGGACTCCCGTGACGCGGTAAACATCCATGCTGCTGAGGGCGATGACGCGGGGAACCCAACCGCGGAAGGTATCGGTCAACAGACGCGCCTGACGCTCCGAGCTGAGGATCGTGTCGACGACGGCCTCGGGCGCGAACTGGCGGAAGACGGACTGGAAGCCCGCCAGATTGGCGCGATCGCCGGTGATATGTTCCACACTGCGGAGCGCCGGTATTGTCCGGCCGCGGTGAAAGGCTGCGACCTGGTGGCCTTGGTCAGCGAGGGTTTGAGTCACAAATCGCCCAATGAAACCTGTGCCGCCGATGATCAGAATTCGCATATTCCCAGGATTCCACCGGATGGACAAAGCTGCAACTGAGGTGGGTCCGCGACCGTGTGATTTGTCTCACTTCCTCACCCGGAATTACGAAGGACCTTAGGGTTACGCCTCGTCCTCATTCGCCGGCAACGGCCATCTCTCCCCGCACTCAAAAACTTTGAACCGCTGCGACGGCCGGTGAAACAGCATGTGCTCGATGAAGCGGTTGACGTCGGTGGTGTTATCGGGGAACACACCGTAGTGCATCGGGATGAGCCAGCGGGCGCCAATGTCTTCGGCGAGCTGGGCGGCTTCGGCGGCGTCGAAAGTCGTTTCTGTTTTTGTTCGGCCACTGATGGGAAGCAGCGCAACGGTGACGTTGTAGGGACGGAGGCGGTTGGCGAGGCCGTCGTAGAGTACCGAATCGCCGGCGTGGTAGATGGTCCAGTTGCCGAATCGGATGAGATAGCCGAGATAAGGGTAGCCGCCGAGCGGTGTCCAGTCGAGCGCATCGTGCGCCGAGGGCACGGCGTAGATGCGATCATCGAGATACTCGACTCGAAGACCGGAGTCGGTCGTCACCATGCGGTGGAACGGGATGCCGAAGGCATGGGCATGCTGCGCGGCGCTTTTCGGGATGACGAGCCGCGCCTTGGGCGACGCTTCCAGAATCGCTCGCGCGGTTGGGGGATCGAAGTGGTCGTCGTGAGCGTGCGTGCAAAGCAGCAGACCGGCGTGACGCACGTCGGAGGCGGCGAAGAGTGGCGCCGTCAGCCGCGGTCCCTGCGAATCGGACTGACAGGGGTCGACGTAGAGAGTCGCGCTCTTGTACTTCAATACGAAGCCGCTGTGGCCCAGCCACCACAGCGTTGGGACAGGGCAATGCGCCAATTCAATTTCCGCGAGCAGATCCAGACCGCGCCTGGCGGGTTGGCTCATGAATGTCCGTATTGTAATCTATAGGTGGTTTTTCACTATGGAACCGGACTATAGGCAGCTTTCGTTGCAGGTGATTCAGGCGTGTCCTTTCCCGATGTTGGCGACGATGGACGGCGATCAGCCGCGGCTTCGTCCAGTGTCGCCGGTGAAGACGGACGAATTCACGGTGTACGTCGCGTCCATGAGGAGCTCGGGAAAGACGGGCGAGATCGACCGGAACGCGAAGGTGGAGCTGTGCTACATGTCGCCGGACCATGATCAGGTGCGGATCACGGGAATCGCGGAGACTGTGACGGACCCGTCGGTGCGGGGCGAGATCTGGGAAGCGAACCCCCTCCTGCGCGTCTATTTGCAGTCGATCGACAATCCGGAGTTCATGCTGTACAAGGTGGCGCCTGGCCGGGTCAGGTTCATGAAGGAGTGGGCGCTCGAGTATCAGGAGGTGGACGGGCCGTTTTGACCGCGCAGCCGAAGCGAGAAGAGTGAAGGAATCGGGGCAACGTTTACGTCATCGTGCATACCGATGTTTCGCGACCTGCGATTTGGGATCCGGATCCTTCCGAAGGAGCCTGGCTTCGCGGCGACTGCGGTGTTTTCGCTGGCCCTGGAAATCGGAGCGAGCACCGTCATGTTCAGCGTGATCTACGGGGTAGTCCTCAATCCCTTCCCTTACAAAGACGTGGATTCGCTGGTGAGCGTGGTAATCTGGCAAGGGTCGCCGGCACCTCGTATCTTCCACACGGCCGACCAGATTCTCGAGATCGCGGAGCGCAATTCGATTTTCAGCCGCGTGGCCGCATCCACCAACGCCCAGGATGTCATCTGGTTGGGGAGTAGCGAGCCACAGCGTCTGTCGGCCAGCTATGTGAATTCGGAAGTGCTCGCAATGCTGGGTGTGCAGCCGCTATTGGGCCGCGCGACGTTGGCGTCAGACTTTGCGCCCGGCGCGCCGCCCGTATGCATACTGAGCCATAAGTTCTGCAACGCCAATTTGGCGGCGACCCACAAATCCTCGGTGCTCAGGTTCAACTTGACGGGGTCACACGGACCGTGGTCGGCGTCATGCCGCGCCGGTTCACGTGGTACCGCGCGGACGTCTAACTAACTTCCGTTGGTCTTGCGGCGCGGGCTGTTCATTCAGGGAGGGATTCACCTGCTCGAGCCTGCTGCTCGCGAGATCGGCTGCACGAGAGAGGGAGATTGTGATCCGCGCATCGCTCGGTGCAGGGCGCACTCCGCACGCAATCAGCAACAGAAGCCCTGCGGCGCCAAAGAGCAACCAAAGTCTCTCCCGGATCGCGCCCAGGAAGGTATCCTTAAATGGACGAAGTCCCACACGCCACTGCTCGGCGAGGAACCGGCCGGTCGCCGCCGGACCCGCTTTCTTAAAGGGTCCTCGGGACAATCAGTGGGTGGGATGACGGCAAAACGATCTCGGCTGAGGCTGATCGGATGATGAACGATCGGAGGTACTGCCCAGACCCC
>JBOGMR010000795.1:0-6433 GCA_050746825.1 Bryobacteraceae bacterium
AGGCGAATCCGGATTCCAATCCGCGCACGGGAACGATCGCGGTCGCCGATCAGACCCACACGGTGACGCAGTCGGCCGGGACTTGCATCGTCGAACTCGATCCGTTGAGTGCCAAGGCCGATGCCGCGGGCGGTTCGGACGCGATCAGTCTGACTTCGGGCTGCGCGTGGGCCGCTGCGTCGAAGGCTGCGTGGATTACGGTGACACCGGCCAGCGGAACGGGCAAGGCGACGCTGACCTGGACTGCGGCGCCGAATAGCGTGCCGAAGGCGCGGAGTGGAACGATAGTCGCAGGGAGCAAAACGTTCGCGATTCTGCAGGCCGCCGCGCCTTGCAACCTGTCGCTGTCGGGCGATGCGGCGGCGGTTGGGTCGAACGGCGGGAACGGCACGATTCAGGTGACCGCGGCGGCGGGCTGCGAGTGGTCGCCCGGTTCGAATGTTTCATGGATCAAATTTACCTGGGCCAGCGTGAACGGGTCGGGCAACGTGAACTATGCGGTCGAGCCGAACCCGGGCGTAGCGCCGCGCGCAGGCGTGCTCACGATCGGCGGCCAGCGATTCACGGTGACGCAGGATGCGCCGCGATTCCGGCTGGCTTCGAGCGCGGTCGTGGCGCACGCGGCTTCGCTGATCGCGGGGCCTGTGTCTCCGGGGTTGATTGTGACGTTGTTCGTGCCGGGCGCCGGGCCGGCCGTGCCTGCGACTGCGCAACTGACTGCGGATCGCCGGGCGATCGCCACATCGCTCGGCGAGACGCGCGTGGTGTTCAACGGCGTTGCGGCGCCGATGGTCTATGCGTCGGACAGCCAGATCAGCGCGATCGTACCGTACCAAGTGGCGGCTGCGGCATCGGCGGAGATGTTTCTGGAGTTTCGCGGAGAGCGGTCGAATGTTGTGAGCGTGCCTGTCGCGGCGGCGGCGCCGGGCATCTTCACGGCGAATTCTTCGGGCACGGGTCCGGCTGTCGTGCTGAATCAGAATTTGTCGCTCAATACGGCGGCCAATCCGGCGGCGCGGAATTCGCTAATCGTGTTCTACGCTAGCGGCGAGGGCCAGACGAATCCGATGGGAGCCGATGGAAGACTGGCTCCGACGACGGCAACGGGGCTGGCGAGGCCTGTCTTGCCGGTCGTGGTGCTGATGGACGGGCAAGAGGCGCAAATCGCATACGCCGGCGCGGCGCCCGGACAGGTTGCCGGGCTGCTGCAAGTCAACGCGCGCGTCCCGGCGGGAGCGACGCCGGGTAACGTTTCGCTGGTCCTGCGCGTCGGCCAATTTGAGAGCCGGCCCGGTGTGACATTCTGGGTGCAATGATGACAGCAACGCTTCTTCTGTTTTCGCTCCTCGCGGCGCAGCCGGCGCCGGCGTACGGATACAAGATCGTCAACGCGTATCCACATGATCCGAAGGCTTTCACGCAGGGGCTGGTTTTTCATGAGGGCTTTCTGTATGAGGGGACGGGGCAGGAAACGAAGTCGTCGATTCGAAAGGTGGAGATCAAAACGGGCGCGGTGATCCGGCAGGTTCCGCTTGACGAGCAGTACTTCGGCGAAGGAATCACATTGTGGAAGGACAAGCTGATTCAGTTGACGTGGAAGACGAAGATCGGGTTTGTGTACGATCGCGAGACGTTCAAGATGCTCAGGACGTTCACGTATAAGACGGAGGGTTGGGGCCTGACGCACGACGGCAAGCAGCTCATCATGAGCGATGGGACGGCGACGCTGTACTTTCTCGATCCGGAGACGTTCAAGGAGAGCAAGCGACTGCGCGTGACGGATCGCGGGTCGCCTGTGGACAATCTCAATGAGCTGGAGTATGTGCGCGGCGAGATTTGGGCGAATGTGTGGCAGACGTATAAGCTGGCGCGGATTAATCCGGCAACAGGCGCGGTAGCCGGGTGGGTGGAGCTCGATGGGGTGCTGGATGGTGTTCCGCACGGGCGCGTCGATGTGATGAACGGGATCGCGTATGACGCGAAGGGCGATCGGCTTTTTGTAACGGGGAAGTGGTGGCCGAAGCTGTTTGAGATCAAGGTGGCGTCGAAGGGGAAGAAGTCGGATTGAACTTCTTGACGCAAGGCGCTCGATTTCCGCGGGGCGCAGCCGTTTCCCGGCCCGTTTTCGTCTGCCCATTGACCTCCACGGAGTAGTCGTATATGCTGCCTCCAACTAGAGGAGATCGCATGCGACTCACCATTCCGGGCTTTCTGCTCGTGGCTCTCGTTCCCGTACTCTTCGCCCAGCAGGACATGGGCGTCATCACCGGCGTGATCACGGACGCAACCGGCGCCGCCGTCCCTTCGGCCCGCGTCACCATCACCAACCGCGAAACCAATGAGTCGCGCTCGGTCGAAACCTCCGAAAGCGGCGCCTACACCGTCGGCCCGCTCCGCATCGGCCGCTACGACGTCGCAATCGAAAAGTCCGGCTTCAAGCGATCCGTCTGGCAGGACATCGAGCTGCACGCGCAGGACCGCGTCCGCGCCGACCTCAAGCTCGAGCTTGGGCAGCTCGCCGAGAGCGTCTCCATCACCGCCGAAGCGCCTCTGCTTCAGGCCGAAACCTCAACGCTCGCCCATGTTGTCGAGCAGCGCGCAATCCGGGCGCTGCCATTGAACGGCCGCAACTTCCAGCAGCTCGCCTGGCTTACGGCAGGCGTTGCGCCGGCCACGCTCAGCCGCGATCGCGAGAGCGGCTTCAACGCGCACGGCCAGCGCATGACTCAGAACAGCTTCCTCATCGACGGAATCGACAACAACAACAACGTCATGGGAATGCAGGATCGCAAAATGCAAGTGGTCGTACCGTCGCTCGATGCCGTCGCCGAATTCAAGGTCCAGACCAGCAACAACTCCGCCGAGTTCGGACGCAACTCGGGCGCCGTCATGATCGTCAGCATCAAGTCGGGGACGAACCAGTTCCGCGGCACTGCCTTCGAATACCTCCGCAACGACATCTTCGACGCGCGCGACGCCTTCAACTACGTCGACCGCGACGGCGACGGCAAGGCCGATCCCGAAGTTCTCCGCCAGAACCAGTTCGGCGCGACGATCGGCGGTCCGATCGTGCGCAACCGGACCTTTTTCTTCACAAGCTGGGAAGGCCGCCGCGAACGCCGCGCACAAACTGACCAGGCGATCGTGCCGGCCGCTGGGGAACGCAACGGTCTGTTCGCCACCGGCCTCGGCGTCATCAACGATCCTCAGACGCGCCAGCCTTTCGCGGGCAATCAGATTCCGCGTACCCGCTTCGACGCGACCGCCGCCAAGGTGATCGAGCTTTGGCCCCAACCGAACTTCTCCGGCTCCGGCACACGCTCTAATTACATCCGCAATCCGCCCTGGTCCACCGACCGCGACGCGTACGACACACGCATCGACCACAACCTCTCCGGCAACGACAAGCTCTTCGGACGCTTCAGCCTCTCCCGCTTCGACAATCTGCGCGACTCGGTCTTCCCCGCTCCAGCCCGCGGTGGCCAAAACAACGACCGCGCCCTGGACGACAATGACGCCCGCAGCGTCGCCTTCTCTTACACGCGGATCATTCGACCCACGCTGCTTAACGAGTTCCGCTACGGCTTCCTGCGTCAGAAGGTTGACAAGCGCGAACTGTCGACTGAGCCGCTCTCGGCACTCACCGCCCAATACGGCATTCGCGGAATTCCGCCCAACGATCGCCTCTTTGGCCTGCCGCAGTTTACGTTATCGGGCCGCGTCGGGTTTCAGGGACTCGGCGAGCCCGGCTCGATGCCGAACTTCAAAATCCACCAGGTCCATCAGTATCTCGACAACATCTCGTGGAATCGCGGCAATCACAACTTCAAATTCGGCGCCGACTTCCGTTGGAATCGCTCGGACATCTTCGGCGGCGCATCCTCGCACGGAGTGTTTACCTTCGACGGCCAATTCACAGGCATCAGCCTGGCCGACTTTTTGCTGGGTCTCACCAGCCAGACAAACCTAACTTCGCAGCTGTCCGGCCAGATGCGCTTCCGCAACTACATGTTCTATGCGCTCGACGATTGGAAACTCACGCCGCGCCTCACGCTCAACCTCGGGCTGCGCTATGAGCTGAGCTCGCCGTGGTTCGAGAAGCACAACAATATGAATCGTCTCGAGCTCGCGCCGGGCTCGAGCTTCAACACAATCACGACCGCCGGTTACTGCGGAGACTCCTGGTCGTGCCGCGGTCTGGTCAATACCGACACGAACAACTGGGCGCCGCGCCTCGGGCTGGCGTATCAGTGGCGCGCCCGAACAGTGCTCCGCGCAGGCTTCGGCGTGTTCTACGGCGGGCAAGGCTCACTTGGCGCCGACGCCCGCGGCATCAACAATTTCCCATACAATCGCAGCGTCACCGTCCAATCCACCGCTACCGCGCCTGCGCTGGTGCTCAGCAACGGACTGCCTGACAACTTCCTCGGCAGCCCGTCGGCTCCGCCACCGGCCAATCTCAACTGGACGGTCTGGCAGACTGACTTCCCTTCCCCGCAAATCGAGCAGTGGAACGCCGCGATCCAGCATGAGCTCAGGCGCGATCTCTCTTTGACTGTCGCGTACGTTGGATCCGCCACCAGCTACATCATGGACGCTTACAACTGGAACGCGTCCGATCCCGGCCCGGTCGCCACGGAGCGAAATCGCCGTCCCATTCCGATGTGGAACAACATCAACCTCCGGTCTCCGTACGGACACTCGAACTATCACGGAATGGATGTGCAGCTCGAAAAGCGCTTCAGCGCCGGCCTCTCCTTCACATCCAGCTACACCTGGAGCCACTCGATCGACAATGTGCCTGAACAGTTCGGCTCGGGCGGCGGCGGGTTGCAGAATGTCCGCAATTTTTCCGAAGCCAAGGGAAACTCCAATTTCGATCTTCGCCACCGTTTCGTGAGCGCGGTAGCCTACGAGCTTCCCTTCGCACGGGGGAATCGCTGGCTCGGTGGATGGCAGATCTCGGGACTCACGGCTCTTCAGACCGGCCACTACTTCAGCATCACGGTACCCAATCCGCGGCCGATGTTGGGAGGCACTGCCATCGAAACCTGGTGGCCCGATCGCATCCGCAACGCGCGAATCGACAACCGCACCGCCGACCGCTGGTTCGACACTGATGCGTTCGTCGTGCCGCGCAATGCCGACGGCACGTATCGGCCGGGCAACGCGGGCCGATCGATTCTCAATGGAGACGGTCTGTTCAACCTCGACTTCGGTCTCATGAAGGACTTCCGCATCAGCGAGCGCTACGGTGTCCAGCTCCGCTGGGAGACCTTCAACGTGACGAACACGCCGACGCTCGCCGACCCGAACGTGGCCGTCGGCAACCCGGACTTCGGAAAGGTTCGCTCCACTGTGAGCACACCACGGCAGATGCAGTTTGCGGTTCGACTGAGTTTTTGAAAACGGACCTCCGAGAGACGCGGCGTCAACGGTAGATCGGATCCAGCTTCTCCTGAATATACTTCCGGCAGCGCGTGAAGCTGTGCTGCGGACTCACCGGCGTATAGTGGTGGTCGATGGTGATCCAGCCGCGAAAACGGTTCTTCTTCAGCACCCGCATCAGTGCCGGAAGGTTGACCTCGCCATCGCCGTAGTCCTGGTTGCACAGCATGAACGTTGCGTTCTGCGTGCCGGCCTTTTCCACTTTGCCGTTCGGCAGCACCAGGTCTTTAGTCGCGTACAGGTACTTGGCGTCGACGAAATCCATCGACACCAGCCTGTGCCCGTACTTCGTGAACAGCTCCGGAATGTTGCAGCCGCCGAGGTAGAGGTGCACCGTATCGGGCGACCAGTTGAACCGCTTGGGATCGGTCAGCCGCAGCATCAACTCGACTTCGTCCTGGCTCTCGACCAGTTGCCCTTGCGAATGATTGTGCTGCCCGGCGCGGATACCGTATGTCGCGCACAGATCGCCCAAGCGGTTCCAGAACTCGCACGCCACACGCAGATGCTCGCGCACCAGCACCTTGTTCGGCCTGCTCGGCGCAAACACCGTCAGCAGATCAGACCCGAACGACTTAAGAAACTTGCACGCCTCGTGCGCGTTTGCTTCGATCTTCGGGTGCGCGGCGGCGTCGCTGGCCTGCCCGCCGAATGAGAGCGTCGCGAGCCTCAATCCGCGCTTCGAGAGTTCCTTCTCGAGCAGAGGCGCCGGCATGCCGTACCGCTCGAGCGTTTGCGGCCAGGCGTTCAGCCGAAAGCCATCGAGCCCCACGTCTTTGATGACGTCGAGCATGCCGGTGAAGCGCGCCGACCCGTCTTCCTTCCACTGCGTCGAGGTCCAGAGAAACGAACTGACAGCCCAGCGGATATTCCGATCGGCCGGGGCGGCAGCTTCGATCCGGCCTTTCAGTCCCGCCAGTGCGCCAGCAACAGTCTTCAGAAACGCGCGTCGATTCGATTCCATGTGTGAGACGTACTGTATCAC
>JBOGMR010000796.1:0-3398 GCA_050746825.1 Bryobacteraceae bacterium
CCGAATCGACTGGTGAGCTCGCTCGCAGGGCCGAGATGCGCAGTAGCCGTCGCCAGAGCGGCCGAGACCCGCCGGCCAGGGCAAGGACCTGACGCAGATCGGCCGCCGCCTAGTAGCGGTCCTCTGCATTCTTGGCGAGCAGTCGGACGACGATGCGCTCCAGCGGCAACGGGCGATCGGGTACCAGCCGGGTCAATCGGGACAGGATCCTTTTCCAGGATGTTCGTGACCGTCTCGGCCGGGGAGGCTCCCCCGAACGGGAGTCTCCCCGTCGCCATCTCATAGATCACCACGCCCACCGAGAACAGGTCGCTGCGCGGGTCGAGCGGAAGCTGAAGGATGCGTTCCGGCGCCATGTAGCTGGCGGTGCCGAGCGACCGGCCGGGAATCGTCGACCCGCCGATCACTGTCTCGCCCGTGTTGTCCCGCAGCTGGGGCAATTTCGAAGGAGAAACCGTGGCCAGCGGGCCGATACGGTTTGAAGGCCGGCGCTTCCCGGAGTACAAGAGTGCCGAGTGGAACTATCCGGAAGGCGACCTCCTCACGGACCAGCGGCATCGCGCGAAGCTGTGGCTCAACTACCGGCCGGGGGGCATTGGTGGCCTCACCCTGAGCCTGCTCGAGACACTCGAGAGCGGCGTGCCCTACGGGGGCGGCGGGCGAGACGTGCTGTCGCAAACTGCCAACACCAGCGGCGTGGATGCACGGCCGTGCGTGACCAATCCCGGATACCTGTCTCCGCCCGTTGGAAACAGAACGTCGTATTACTACACGCCGCGCGACGCGTTCCGCATGAAAGCACAGATTCGGACCGACTTCGCGGCGAACTACGTCTATCGCCTCCCCGGCGGCCGTGGCGTGGAGCTGTTCGGCCAGGTGCAGATGATCAACCTGTTCAACCAGTTCCAGCTCTGCGCGTGCGGCGCCACGGCGTTCGGAACGGGCAGCCCGTTCACGACCACGTCGGTGCAGGGCGTGAACTGGGACTACGGTCCGAACTTCGGCCGCGCCATCAACCGCTTCGCGTACACCACGCCGCAGTCGGTGCGGCTCTCGGTCGGCGTTCGGTTCTAGCGGCATGCGAACGTGCCTGCGGTCAGCCACGAGACCGTGGCGCGGCGGCGGCGGGTTCGAGCTGCTTCATCAGACGCTTCAGCGCGCGAGTGACCGCCATTCTTGCTGCCGCGGTTGTCGCAAATCCGAAATACTGCATGACTTCCTGGATGGTCCACTGTGCCTCGATGCGGGCGACCACCAGTTCGCGATCCTTCGGCCTCAGGCGTTTGACCGCAGCACGATACCGGCGGTAGGCCTGGTTCCGGATCGAGATTTCCAGGGGCGTCGCGCCCGCCGACGCGATGCCCTCCGTGAGTTCAGCCGGGGCGGGACGTCGGCCGATGCGCCGCATCTCGTCGCGTATCTTGTTGGTGACCGTCGTTCGCAGGTACGCCTGCAACGCGCCAACCTGCCGCGGTTCGAAGGTGTCGAGCCGCGCGATGGCATTCATCGCCGCTTCCTGCACGAGATCACCGGTATCGATATGCCCCCTCGCCACCGGTGGCAGTCGGCCGTGGGCCCAGCGCCTGAGCGACGGCAGACACCGCTGCAGAAGCGCTTCCAGCGCGAACCGGTCGCCGGCTCGCGCCTTGAGTACCAGCTCGATCGTCGAGTCGTCGCTCAGTAACGTGCCCGACTCGGCATTCTTCTTCGCCATGACGCCTGAATAATACGCCTTCACATGTCGCGGGTTGACCACGGTCCGAGGAGATCAGCCAGGCGCGCACGTTGACAGCCTTTCCGTGAGGTCGGCCACCGCTTTCAGGAACTGCCTGACGCGGACCGGTGAGTGGTCGGAGATCGAGCCCAACCCGGACGTGAACTGCAAAGCGACCCATTCCGACAGCACGAGCCTTTTCGCTTCACAAACGTCAGCGGCGTCGATTGTCGCAAGAATCTGTTCGCTGAGCGCTCGGACTTGTGAACTGGCCCAGGCGTCGATGTCGTGTTCCGAAAACAACCGCGAGAGTTCCGCTTCGTCTTCAATTGTCACGGAACCTCCGGCAGCCAGACGTGCTGAAAGCCACTCCCGCTCCGGTTTACCGGCCACTTCCAGCAAACGCAGCACGCAGGAAGTTCTCACGCCATCTCTGACGTCTCTGAAGCGCTCCTCTTTCTCCATTGTCCGGATATCGCGAAGATCGTTCTTGACCTGTCCCGCCAGGGCACACGTCCCGTAGATCCGCTGGATCAACGACGCTTCCGCGTCGCATCCCGATTCCTCACACGCGATGGTCCACAAATCGCCCAGGAAGCGTGTCCGGCGTATCGAGTGTTCCGCGTAGTCGTCTAGATTGAGCGCGCCAGTGCCACGGCGCTTAATCTGTTCATCCGCCAACGCCCTTGCGCCTTCGTTGACAGCTCGCCGAACACTGTCCGAAGCTTGCATCGACGCCAGCCATTCATCGATCTGCGTGAGAGCCACCATGATCGCAGTAGCACTTTGCGCGGGACCGCTCGCACCGAGTGCCGTCTCCTTCCCGTAGCGGTGCGTGCGCTGATCGATCAAGTCGTCCAGCAGATAAAAGAGCGCAAACATCAGTTCCGCCGCCAGAGCCGGCCCAATGGAACGCGGATGTGAGGCGGTCAGGAGTACCGGGACTGCCGATTTGAATTTTCGGAATGGAATGTTGCGAATAGTCCAGACGAGGCAGGCGCCCGCACCCGCTGGCGGCCAAGTCTTTGTAAGAACCGGCCACAGGTGGCTGTAGAACAGCGCGCTGAAAACCTGGTCTGTCACGTCCGCAACGCGGAGATTGTTCCCCTGAGAGGACAGCGAGGTCAGAACGGCCCGCAGCGCGTCAAGCGAGGTGTCTTCGGGGATTTCGCTGGCGCTCGCGATCACCTTCGAGCTCAGATTCGTGCTGCCGCGCTCCATGGCCTCGATCCTTGCCTGCCGAAAGCTCTCGCTAGACAAGCGACATGCGCCCAATCTGGAGGAATTTCACGAGCGTCGAGCAGCTCGCCTGCCGGGACGCCGACACTATATTTCGGGATCGCCCGCTGCATACGCCCTTGTCGCCCGCCTGTGGTATAAGGGGCCCTCGCTGAAGAGCTTAGCTCGCTGACGCGTGGGCGAGCCAGATCGCACAATTTTGGGCATTCTGCGTCCGAGAGGACTGTAAGACCGCGAGGCACACGATGGCTGAGGTGAATTGGAGTGACGCCCAGTGGCAGAAGGTCAGTGGCGAGGTCTCGCGAGCGTTCGACGAAGCCAGTGTGGCAAGTGCGTTTCTGGACCGCTACGGCGGTCTGGCAGGTGGTACCGAGACCGTACGGAATGAGCGCCTCTTGCTCTTGGCTAAGGAGGCCACCCTCAAGCTCGATCCCGACCACCCCGC
>JBOGMR010000797.1:0-2449 GCA_050746825.1 Bryobacteraceae bacterium
CAGTTGTAGTGCACCAGATTCTCGTGATACGGCTGCCGGGGCGCCGGTCCCAGCCACAGATCCCAGTTGAGCCAGGCGGGCGGTTCTTTCGGTTCCTTGAAGCCGATCGAATCACGGCTTCCCGGGAACAGGAAGTTCCCCTGGTAAATGGTTCCGATTTTGCCCGCATGCACCAGTTCAATGGCTTTCCGAAACCGGCCCCACCAACGGCGCTGCGTGCCGCCCGCGGCGGTGCGCTTATACTTCCGCGCCGCTTCAACCAGCTTCGCGCCCTCCCAGACGTTGTGGGAGACGGGCTTTTCGACGTAGACGTCCTTGCCCGCCTGCATCGCCCAGATGGCGGTGAGCGTGTGCCAGTGATTGGTGGTGGCGATCGTGACGGCGTCGATCTCCTTGTCGTCGAAGATACGGCGCATGTCGGATTCCAGCTTCGGGCGTTTGCCTGTCTTCTGAAAGACAATCGAAGCGGCCTCCTCGGTACGGCGGCCGTCCGGATCGACGAGCGCCGCGATTTCCACATTGCCGAGGGGAAGAATCTCCTTCACGTGCGCCGAGCCGCGAGAGCCGACACCGATGATGGCGACGCGAACGCGGTCATTCGCGGCGGCCCAGGCCTGAGAAGCGGCGGCGGATGCAGTCACAAGGAATTGGCGGCGTTTCATAAGCAGGTCTCCATAATCGGCTAGGGACGGACGGGCAGCTCAACATAACTCGCCCGTGCGCCGCCCATATACACGGTGTTCTTCGCTTTCACGCGTTTGGTCCATTTGCCCGCCGGTTCAGCGGTGTTCGAGTTCGGCTCAAACTTCGGGTAGTTGCTGCTCGTGATGTCCAGCCGGATGCGATGACCTTTGGCGAACAAGTTACTGACCGATCCCAGATTGATTCCGACCTGATAGGTCTTGCCCGGGGTCAGAAGCTCAGCCTTGGAATGTTGATTCCGGTAGCGCGCCCGGATCTGGCCGTCGGCGATGTGCAGCGCAGTCCCATCGGGATACACATCGATGAGCTTGGCAGCGAAGTCGGTATCGACGGCGTCGGATGAAATCCAAAGTTTCGCGTTCACGACTCCCGTCACGTCAATCTCCGCTTCAAGCGGACCGGAGACAAACGAGAGCACGTCGGGCCGCTTGTTCAGCGGAGACGAATCGCGGCAGCCCAGGATCTTCGGCGAGCACACCTGGTCCTGAGGGCACATGGGAGAGCCGGGACCATTCGAATAACGCCCGCCAATCGTCGGCACAGGGTCATCGGGATCGAACACGTACGTCCGGGAGTCGGTTTCCTGCGAGGCCTGGCGAGTCAGTTCACCGCTCTTACCGATGAAAAACCTGTTTGGCTTTGCGTCCGGAGGCGGCCAGGCTGGAAGAGAACGCCACGTCCCACCGTGCGCGACCAGAGTCCCTTGCGGCGTTGTCCTGCGGCTTCCATCGCCGCCTCCCATGCGGAAGATTTGGACCGGCTCCGGGCCGATGCGATCGAGCGGCTTGCCTTTCAGCCAATGATCGAACCACGCAAGCGCTAGCTCGTTTAGCTTCACAGCGGCTGCATCGCCGAAATCGCCCTGCCCACAGACACTCCCGCCCACGCCGTGCGGCCACGGGCCGAGCATCAGCTTCTTCGGGCTCTTGTGATTCTTTTCCGTGCCGGTGTATGTACGAATTGTCCCTTCGATAAAATAGTCGAACCACCCGCTGACGAACATCGTGGGGACGTCTTTCATCTCACGCGTATATCCGGCCGTATAGAAGCCGCGCTGTTTCCAATAACTGTTCTCATCGGGATTGCCGTAGTAGTCCTGAAACATCCGCAGATGCTCCGGGAATTCGCGGAAAACCTCGGCGCGTTTTTCGGGATGCAGCGCGAGCCAGGCCGCCCTGTCTTTGGTGGCAGCCTCGAGGCGCTGGCGCGCGCTCGCATTGTTCTGCGCGCGCGGACTACTCGCGGCGGAGCCCAGGATCCAGTTCGACCAGCCGAGATTCGGTGTGCCGGCCGGGTGCGCGTACTCTTCCAGAAAATGGGCGCCGCCCACGATCGCGAACATCGTCACCAGGTGCGGCGGGCGATACATCGATGCGTGGAACTGATCCCAGGCCAGGTACGATCCGCCGAAAGTCGCCACCTTCCCGTTTGACCAGGGTTGACTGGCAGCCCACTCGATGGCGTCAAAGCCGTCTTTGCCTTCATTGACGAACGCATAGAACTCGCCCTCGGAACCGAACCTGCCCCGGCAGTCCTGAGAGATGCAGACGTATCCCTTCCCCGCCAGCCCGGAACACTGCTGCCGCGATCCATTCTTGTTATATGGTGTCCGGATCAGGATCACCGGAAACTTGCCGTCCAGGGCTTTGCCGTCGCGCGCCGGCCGGTAGACATCCGTTGCCAGTTTGACCCCATCGCGCATGGGCGCCATGACGTTCTCCTCGACGAGCACCGATGCGTTTTGCGC
>JBOGMR010000798.1:0-8063 GCA_050746825.1 Bryobacteraceae bacterium
CATGGACCTTGATAATGCTCGCTTCCTGATAGATGGGCGTGGGTACGTCGTTGGCGAAATTCCGGGTAAAGCTGATGCTCGGCATCAACGCGCCGAACAGAACGACGGCGGACGCGAGGCCGCCCGCGCAGGGCAGCGCCAACGGCCGCATCATGTTGTCGACCATAAGCCGCAAGCGTGTTCCCCAGTACATCACCTGAGATCGCGCGTAATGTCTTCGAAAGGACTCCTGCGAAGCCATGGCTCTCAGATCAATCCGGAGCCGCTCCGGCAGAATCGCCGAGGGAAGTGAGCGGAGCCCATACCGCAAACGCGACAGTTGGCTGAATTCAAGGGAACAGTCCGAGCACCTCGCCAAATGGTTTTCGAGTTCCAGACGTGGGGCGCCCAAAAGCTGGCGATCCATGTACCCGGAGAGACTCTTTTTTACCGCAACGCAATTCATAGGTCCTTCAATCTGCTATCTGAGGCATCCAGTCCATGGCGGGGGCTGCCTCAAGCCTCCCCGCCAATTGCCGCCGCATCGCTTCGCGTCCGCGCAGGATGCGCGATTTTACCGTTCCAATCGAAATCGCCAGGATCTCGGCGATCTCGTCATAACTCATGTCTTCGATGTCCCGCAAAACAACGGCCGCCCGGAACGCCGGATTGATCCGGGTCAGCGCGTCCTCAATCATCGTGTGCTTCTCGCGATCGAAGACGCAATCGAACGGAGAGCGGCTCTGATCCGAAACCGACTCTCCAAAGGCCGGCGTATCGGGTTCACCATCCAGCATCACCTCTTTGCGGCGATGCCGGAAGAACCAGCGCCGATGGTTGTGCGCCTCATTCACGGCAATCCGGTATATCCATGTCTTAAGGCTGCTTTGGTTGCGAAAGCAGTTAATGTTGCGGAAGACTTTCAAAAAGACTTCCTGCACCACGTCGGAAGCGTCGCTAGGGTCCGCCATCAGCCGGTACACCAGACTGTAGACCGGCTGCTGGAAGCGCATCACCAGCGTTTCGTACGCTTCCTCGCACCCCGCGCGCAACGCTTCAGCGAGCGCCTGATCGTCATGAGCGGCGGCCCCGTCACCCGTCGAACTCAGGCCAAACAATAGTGTATCGGCCAAGCTAGCACCTGATTCAATTGTAGTTCAGCCGCGGAGCCCCGAAAGACCCCGCTCCTTGAGGTATGAGACACCACTACGGAGGGAAAAGTTCCGGGCCGGGGTGTGGTTTTTTCAGGCCGGACGCCGATCCACAGGATCGAGCGCCCGCTGAAAATTCTACTCAACGAAGTCCTGGCTTCGGTCGTATAAGAAAGAAGGATAAGCGGCTCGGCGCCGCGAGGATCCGGCGCGGACGGTCGAGATCGTCGGCCTGGTTCGCGATGCCCGGTACTTCAATCTGAAGCAGGCTGTCCGAGCCGATGATTTATCGCCCTCGGTATCGCGACCCGGAGAGCGGCCGCGGTGCGTTGCTCGTCCGCACCGCCGGCGATCCCAGCCACGCAGTGGGTTCAATTCGACGCATCGTGCAGGAGATCGACAGCGCGCTATTCGTCACGAACGCCCGGACCATGGAGGATCATCTGAACCGGCGCCTGATGCAGGAGCGCTTCGTCGCCATACTCGGCGGATTCTTCGGACTGGTTGCGCTGCTGCTGGCCGCGATCGGACTCTACGGCGTGACGTCGCAGGCCGTCACGCGCCGCACGCGCGAGATCGGGATTCGGATGGCTCTGGGCGCCGAAGCGCCCCGCGTGCTGTGGATGGTTCTGCGCGACGCGCTCGTGATGGTGCCGGCGGGCGCACTCGTCGGCGTCCCCGCGGTGCTTGCTACCACTCACTATGCCGAGGCGATGCTGTTCGGCGTCAAGGCTCAAGATCCCGCCACGCTTGCTGCCGCGGCGCTGTTGTTGCCGTCGCCGCAACCCGCGTACACCCGATGCGCGCGTTGCGGCACGAATAATCGGCAGGAACACGCTCCGCGGACGCATTAATTCGCGTAGTAGTATACTCCTCCACGGCAAGCCGCGAATCCGGGCGACCTTCCACCAAACCGCCAAGTTTACAACAGAAACTAGTATTTGTGGGCCGCTAATAAAGGATTGATGCCAAACCTGGCACTCCCATAAAACGTTTTACGGGTGTAACTGGTACTTCACGCAAGAACAGAGTTGCGAAAGTTCTTTGAAAACCATACGAATCGTCGTAAAATCCATCCGAGGAGCTCCGGGAACGTACCGCATAGATCGGTCATGGGCTTCGCCGGACTTCGAATTTACCCGCTTAAGATGGCACCAGCCTCGACTCAAGCCGTCAGGGACCTGGACGCGGATTTCCGCTGTCTGTTCGACCGTTCACCGGAAATGCTGGCGATTTTGAGCGAGGAGGGCATGATCGAATGTGCCAACGCAGCCTGGAATCCCATACTTGGCTTCGAACCGGCGGACCTCACCGGCCAGCCTCTCAGCGTCCTCTTGCATCCGGATGACCGGCCGCGTCTGCTCGCGACTCTCCGTTCCGGAAGTGGATTTTTCGATGCCCGTTGCCAGTCCGGAGGCAAAGAATGGCGCCGTTGTCACTGGTCGATCACGCGTTTCGGTCAGGGCTTTTACGCAGCCGGCCGGGATTTCACTGCCGTGATCAGCGAGACGCGAGAGTTGCAGAATGCGAATAATATTCTGACTGCCGTGCTCGACGCTTCGCCTTTTGCCATCTGGGCGATCGACCTGACCGGCAATGTCCAGTTCTGGAATCCTGCAGCGGAGCGCATTTTTGGATGGAACGAGCAGGAGGCCGTCCACAAATGGCCGCCATTCCTGCAGGAAGGTGAATTCGCGGACTATCGCGCGCACCTCGAGCGCTATGCCAGCGGAGAAACGCTGCAAGGCCTGGAGAGCAGGCGGCATCGCAAGGACGGGACGCCGATCGACATCAAGATCTGGACGGCGCCGCTTCGCGACTCGAGCGGCTGCATCCGTGGAACGCTGGGCCTCATCGAAGATGTCACCGCTGAGCGCAGGGCGCAGGAACGCCGGCGCCAGGAGCATCGGATGGAAGCGCTGGGGCGCCTGGCCGGCGGTGTCGCTCACGATTTCAGCAGCCTGCTGACGGTGATTCGCGGATACGCCGAGCTGATTCAACCGCAGGTCGAAAACAAGCCCTCGGCGCGCGCTCAGCTTCTCGAGTTGCTCAAGGCCGCCTCCCGCGCGTCCAGTCTCGTCAGCGAGTTATTTACCTTCAGCCGGCGGCGTCAGGTGGAGTTTCAGGTTTTTTCGCTGAATGACGTGGTGAACAGCGCGCGGGAAATTGTGGCGCCGCTGCTAGGCGAAAAGATCGAGCTGATCGTACGTACGGATGCCGACGCCGGTCAGATCGTAGCCAACCACATCCAGGTCGAACAAATCCTCGTCAACCTGGCGAGCAATGCCCGGGACGCGATGCCCGAAGGCGGACGCCTCGAAATCGAAACGGGCTGCGTCCACGTCGCCGAAAATTCGGGCGACACCCCGCCCGGATACTACGCCCTGCTGGCGGTCTCCGATACCGGGCTCGGCATCGATGAGGAGACGCAGCAGCACATCTTCGATCCTTTCTTCACTACGAAAAAGCGGGGCGGCACCGGGCTCGGACTGGCCACCGTCTACGCGATTCTGCAGCAGAATGGCGGGCACATTTCGGTGCAGAGCGCGGCCGGCCAGGGTTCGACGTTCCGCGTGTACTTTCCGCGCCGCGGCGAATCCGGTGTGAACACCGGGCCCGGCGCCAATGACCTCGCAGCGCAGGCGGCACACACCCGCGCCGGCGGGTCCTGACGAATGATTCCAAGCTAACGGGCGACTCAGGAAATCATTCATAATGCGCGACTCCAACATACCTGTCCCGCCAGCGTGGCGGGGCAACCCGAGTTCAGACTGAAAAATGGGACGGCCGGTCGTCAGAAGACTCGGCGCGTGAGCCTCGCGACATTGAACTTCGCGGTATCGGCGACTGCCATCACAGCCATCACGCCGGCTTGCACAGGATCCGAGACGACGAAGTCCGCGGCGTCGGGAACGCTGCCTGCCATGTTGAGGCTGATCACCAGCAGTCCGGTTTGGCGCACTTCACGCACCGCCTGCTCGATGTCGCCGCCCATCAGCGAGCCCGCCAGCACGAGCGCTTTGACGCGAGGGAGCCGCGCAACCGCGCGCACCGCATCCGCCAGTGGTTGCTCGCCGACCAGCGGGATCGTGTCCACCGAGATGTGCTCGCCGCGAATGTTGTGGCGGTCGGCTTCGGAGACCGCCCCGATGGCCACCTGTCCTACTTGTGCGCCGCCACCCATGATAATGATGCGCTTGCCATAGATGCGCTCCAGCGTCTTGACCATCTCGATGTTGTGAACGATCGGCAGCGCGCGAAGGTCTTCGGCAAGCTGCGCAGCGCTGGTTGGCAGATCAATCTCGAAGTAGATGCGTGCTTCCGGCGGACGGTTGTCGATGATGGCGACGGAAGTGATGTCGCCCTGATGCTGCGCGATGACACCCGTCAGTTGATGCAGCACGCCCGTGCCGACTTCGGCGTACACGACGACTCCGATCTTTTCGTTTGGCATGTGGATATACTTTCTAGATTGTACTCATGCCTAAAGAACTGAGCGGGATGACGGCGTTGATCACGGGTGCGTCGCGCGGGATCGGTGCTTCGACAGCGACGGCTTTGGCGCGTGCCGGAGCAGCGCGCTGCATTCTTCATTACAACAGCTACCCGCAAGGCGCGGCGGAAGTTTTAGCCTCCGTTCGCGCGGCGGGCGCGGCAGCAGAAGCCATTCAGGCGAATCTCGGGCACGTGTCCGGCATTCACGAGTTCATCGCGAAACTGCGGAAGACCGCGCCTCATCTCGACATTTTGGTCAACAACGCAGGGTCGTTGGTGCGCCGGGCGAAGCTGCTCGAGTTCAGCGACGAGCTGTTCGATGAGGTCATGAACCTGAACGTCAGGAGTGCGTGGCTGATCTCGCAGGCGGCCGCTCCGGCCATGATGGAGCGCGGCAGCGGTGTGATCATTAATGTGAGCTCGATCGCGGCGCGCAACGGCGGAGGTCCGGGTGCGACAATTTACGCGGCCGCGAAAGCCGCGGTGGCAACGATCACCAAGGGACTTGCAAAGGAGCTGGCGCCAAAGGGGATTCGCGTGAACGCCGTTTCACCCGGCACCGTGGACAACCACTTCCACGAGCAGTTCTCGACGCGTCAGATGTTGGATTCGGTGATTGCGGCCACGCCCGCCGGCACGCTGGGGACCAACGAAGAAGTGGCCGATACGATTCTCTTCCTCTGCTCGAACGCGTCGCGGTATATCCACGGACAGACCATCGAAATCAACGGCGGGATGTACATGGTGTAGTGAGGCTGCAAGCCTCATCGATCAGTGCATCCCGCCGCCCCGGAGGTTACCGTTTGTTCTTATCCTTGGTCACGCGGTCGTAGACGTAGCCGCCGCCTCCGCCGATCAGCGCGCCGATCGCTGCGCCTTTCTTTCCGCCGGTGAGCGCACCGAACACAGCGCCGCCGCCCGCGCCGATGCCGGCGCTCTTCGCCGTTCGCGACTTGTACCAGGGGGTTTTCCTGGCGGTCTCGTTGGTAACCACGTAGTCGCCCGAATTCGCGGGCGCACTGTAGGTGCTCTTCGAGTCATCGTTCATTCCGCGAAACTTGCGACGCCCGCGATGCGTCCCGGCGTCACACGGGGTTCGGCTGGTCCGTCGCGCCGGCCCAGAAAAAGTTGCCGTCCTCGCTCTGGTACCAGTTGCTGTTGCCGCTCACCGGCTGGCCCGCGCGGAATCCGGCTACGACCAGCGTCTTGCCTTTAGGCTCCGTGCGGACGATCGAGGCGGCGGTGGTAGGCGCTCCCAGCCGGATGTTGACGTTGCTCACGAGCTTGACCGTGGCACGCGGCGTGCCGACGCCATTGGTTGGGGGAGCCGGCGCGGGGCCGCCGGCCGCAAGTGCGATCAACTTGTCCAGGTCCACTTTGAAGCCGGGGCACGTCTTGCTCTTACGGATCTCACGATGAGGAATGATGTGTTCGCGATCGATCGGTACCTGGCGGCGCATCGCGACCTCGCGGATCAGCTCGCTACTCGCGGCGTACATGGCGTCGGTCCACTCATCGTCGGGCTTGCCTTCGTGCTCGATGCCGATCGTGTAGAAATTCGGATTAACGCCGGGGCGGCTGATAACGAGGCTCGCGGCGGGACGGTCGACCTTGCCGGCGTGGAACGCCGCGTCCTGCTCGTCGACGTACTGGTGAATCTCGCCATCGCGGCCGACGGAATAATGGGCCGACACCTTCGAGTTCGGGTCCGCGAAGGTGGCGTCGCACGAGGTCTGCGAGCCGACCACAATGTGGATCACAATGCCTTCGACCTGGTGGCCTTGGCGGCCGGCGCGGAAGTTCGATGGGGCGCAGGGTTTGCGAATGACGTTCATGGCAGGCTCCCCGTAATTAGCCGACCGCGCCGACGGCGAGCGGGTCGCCTTCTTCGTCGGAGGTGTGGCCGGTGGCGGGCACGGGTACCGCGGGTTGCGCAGAGGCTACTGCCGGTTGACTCGTGGCTGCCTGTGCGTTGGCCGCTGCTTGTTGAGCGGCGGGTTCCGCGCGCCGCAACCCGCGCTGGCTCTCCTCATGCTTGGCCAGCGCCGGACGAAGTTTGAGCAGGTCCTTCAGCCGGTCGTACCAGAAAGGCGCCCCGAGCGTGAGCAGCACGCAGGTAAGCCAGATTCCGGGACTGAGCAGCGCATCGCCCAGCGGGCTTCGCACCGCCGGCAGAATGGCGAGGCTGGGGCTCATCAACTGCTTGAGCGATTCTTTGGCTTCCACATTGTCCTTGCCTGCTTCCGCGACGAGCGTCTTGCGCAGCTCGGGATCGACAGAAAGCCGGTTGAGCAGGTTCAATGAGTCGAGTTGCAGAGAGAAGGCGACGATCAGCGCGCTGGCGAAGGTGACTGCGCGAGCGTGAAAGCGGAACCTGGTGCTGACCGACTCGGACATTTCGTCGAACCACGCATAGACTCTCGCGACGAAGCTGCCTTTGGCGCTATCCCAGATGGCTTGCGCGCGGCTTACGTGCACAGCCAGGCCGGGGTGTTCCTTCTGGATTTCCACGTAACGGTTCTCGATGCGCTGAAGCACTTCAGCAGACGAGGCGGGTAGATCTCTTTCGATAACACCAGCCAGCGCCGCCCGTGCTCCGGGATCGAGCGTTCCGCGCCCCGCAGCCAGTTCGAGCAGCACGCGGATCAAGCCCTCGCGCTCGATCACGGCGCCGAGCCCGCCGGTAGGCGACGCTACGATCGGGTGTCTGAGCACCGCTTCCGCGATAGCGTGCGCGTGCCTTGCCAGGCTGGCATCGATTTGCGATATCAAGGTCTCGAGGCCGTCGCGGAGTTTCCGGCCACGCCAGGAGGATGCGCCAAAAACAGCTTGCGTCAAGAACGTGACCGCGGAGCTGGCAATCAGCATCACAATGCTGAAGCCGATCAGCACGTCAATGTATCGGAGGACCGAGATTTCCATACCTTTAGCACCACCTCAGATAAAATTACCGCCAGGAGGAAAAAAGTCAAGGAGAATCTTGGACTTTATATTACAAACGGAAGCGGGCGACATTTTCCCTTGCCGGTTCCTGGGGATACGTTCTGCGTGATTCGGAGGGTTCGAAGCGCGCAAGCAGGCTTTGCTAGGCTGGATCGGCGCGTGGAAGGACCGCGACGACATCGGAGATACCGAAAAGTACGTGCGCCGGCTGCGTAAAGACACGCGCCTGGAGCGGCTGGCGCGGTGAATCCGACAATTGTTGATTCCGGCGTTCTGATCGAGGTCTCGCGTTCTCGCAACCATGTTGTCGTGTAGCGCTGGACTCAACTCGCGTCGTCCGAATCAACCCTTCTCTGTTCCCCAGTGAGCGTCGCCGAGCTTTGGCAGGGCGTGTTCGAGAGGGAAAAGGCCGCGCTGGAATCCATGCTTTCGGCGATGCTCTGCATACCAATCGATCGGGAAACCGGCAGGAAAGCAGGTGAATATCTCCGGACC
>JBOGMR010000799.1:0-3755 GCA_050746825.1 Bryobacteraceae bacterium
CACCCACTTGATACGGATTCACCTGCTGTTGTGGTTGCGCGCCGAGCTGGTACGGGTTCACCGGTTGCTGTGGCTGCCCTGGCTGCTGTGGCTGCTGCATCCCCTGCGGAAACCCACCGGGCATCACCACGGTCCCGCCGCGAAACTGCCCCGGTTGCGGCTGCACAGGCGCTCTCTGCGGCTGGGGCAGCTCACCGGGCTGCGGATAATCGTACTGCAGCATCTTGGATTCCTGAGGCTGCTGCACGGTGTAGACGCCGCCAATCACGCCCGGCTGCGGCTGGCCCGGCGGAAACCGTCCAGCCGTTTGCTGCGGCGCAGTCGGATCTCCCGGTTGACCCTCGCCCTGCGGCTGCATACCCCGCATCTCGCTGTCCCGCCGCCGCAGCGCGACGCTGGGCGCGCCCTGATTCGTCCCGGTGGGCGCGGCTCCCGCGTCCCACGTGAACGTGTTTACGCTCTGCTGCCCCTTCTCCTGGCCCTTCGGGTTGTACACGAGCGAATCGGTAAACTGGCCGCCCGGGCCCACGTGGACGATCCGCCACTCCTTCTTGCCGGTCATCGGGTCGTCGTAGCGCCGGCGCAGAAACCGGATCTGGTTGGTGTTCTCAAGCTCCTCCATCGTGCCCGGATATTTCTTGAATTTGCGCACGTAGAGCTTGATGCCACGCATGTACTGCTCGCCGCGCTCGATGAGCATTTCCTCGCGGTTGCGCTGCGATTCGAAAGCCACGCGCGGCATTTCGCGATACATCATGAGCGCGATGGAAGCCGCCATCACAAAGACGAAGAGCATCGCGAATCCGCTCTCGGGATTGCGCGTGCGGCGCGATGTGCGGGCGGGTCTCATCCCACTTGCTCCTGCTGCAGGATGATCGTCTGCTGGTTCTTGTGCTCGGTGTCTTCCATGACCACGGAATTCACGCCGATGCGGACCACTTTGTAGCGCTTCTTGATGAGCTCGCCTTCGCTCGCGATGAAGATCTCTTCGCCGTCCAGGAAAAAGGCGCGCTTCTGGCCGTCGCCTCTGGGCGTGGAGAAGCCGTAGAACTTCAGGGTGATCGGCGGGGGAGGCGGCGGAGGTGCTGGAGGTGGTGGCGGGGCGGGCTTAGCCGCCTCCGGTGGACCGATCGGTATCCTTTTGGCTAACAGCTCATCTTTCTTTGGCGGCGGTGGCGGTGCCGCTCCAAACTGAAAGATATTGCGCCCGGGCGCCAGTTCGACTTCCTGGACCTTGGCGAGCAGATCCAGCCGCAACGTCGGATCGTACTTAGTCGGATCGGGACGGTCCTTCTCGGGCAGCTTCATCGTGTACTCCAACGCCTCGCCGCCCTTCGTCATCAAACGCGCTCGCCGGATGTTCGGCGGCGGCGGCGCCGCCGATGGGGTTGGCGTGCCGCTGCCCAGACCCAGACGTGTGGCCGAACTGCCCGATCCGGACGGCGCGCTGCTGCCCGGCCCGCTAAGCACGTTCATGTAGAAGACTACGCCGCCGGCCACCACCAGCCCGGCCAAAATCGCGATCTTTTTCGGTTCCGCACCCAGCTTCATGAAATCGCTCCCGTCTCGTCTCTAACAAAGACGTTGAGCTTGATGTTGACGTTGATACCGGCGCCAGTATTCTGCGGCTGAGCCTGCACGCTCTCGATGATCATGAACTTCTGCGATCGATCGAGCTGGTTAATGAACTTCGTCAGGCTTTGGTAATTGGCCTCGAAGCTCGCCGAAATCGTCATTATTCCCAGCGTATCACTTCCCTCGATGGGCTCCGCCGTGTATTGGCTTTCCTTCGGTTTGACGCCGGACTCGCTCGCGACGCGGTCAAGCTCGGCCAGGACGGTCGAGTATGCGGTGCGCCGGTCGAGCACGAACTTCGAAAGGAATTGATCGCCTTGGGTGCGGGCCAGTTCCACTTTTGAGGCGATTGACCTGGTCCGATCCAGAGTCGTCTGCCGCTGGCGCAACTGGTCGCGTAGTTCGCCTACCTGGCGCTGGAGATCCTCCGCCGAGCCGCCCCAGGGCTTGAAAAGGAGGAGAGCGGCGACGACGTTGGCAGCGAGCAATCCACCTAAGACCGCACGCGCCTTGAAGCGGGGATCTTTCCAGCGGCCGCCGAGCGGGGGCAAGAGAAAGTTCACTGGTCACCGCCGGGGTGGCGGAGGCACTTGTGCCTGCCACGCCGAGACTCATCCCGGCGCTCGTCGAACCACCGAAGGTCTCCCTGTTCACCGCCAGGCGTCGAGACGAATCTGGACGTGGCCGGCACGAGCGCCTGCGCCGCGGGCCGGCTAAAACTTCTGGGCATAATTCACGTTCACTCTGTAGCGATACATCGGTTCGTTTTGAGTCGGAGGCAACCGGTTCGACACAGACGTGCGGCCGAACAGATCCGAAGACTCCAGACGCTTCAGCAGCTCGATCAGGGGCTCGGTCTGTTCCGAGCCGACGTTCATGTCGAGGTTCACCTGGCTGCGCGAATTCATCCACGGCCGGATCGAGATCACGCGTACGTTGTGCGGCAGCGTCTTCTCCAGGTCCGCGAAGATTTGCGTCCAACTGATTCCTTTGCGAGTGAGCAGGCTGTTGAGAAATACACTCCGCTCGAAGACCTCCGCGTTCTCGGGCCGGCGTATCACGGCCTCGATCTTCTCCTGCTCGGTGGCTACGGCGCGTATGCTTGCATTCAGACGGTCGATCGTGGCGTGCGTTTCCGCAAGCTGCGTGCGCTCCGTGAGCGACAGATAGATCAGCAGGCCAAGCAGACCGGCGAGCAGCGCGCCCACAACGAACGAACCGGCGATCACGGGCCGGTCGCGGCGGAACGGCTCGCTGGCGAGATTGATTGCGATCTTCACGCGACCTCCTTGAGGCCTTCGAGATACCCGATCAGGCCTGCCTGAAACTCCGGCGGTTCTCCGGCCAACGATCGAACGGCCTCGACCGAAATTCCCAGCTCGGCTTCGAACTGGCGGCGCGCGTCCTCGGTCGACGCGCCGAAGCCGGCCAGCAGCAGCTTTCCGGCTTTCCGGCCGAGCTGGTCTTCGACGTAAACGAAGGTCGGGTAGAGGTCCGCGGCAATATCGGCCGGCGTCGTGTGCGGCACTTCAATGCACCGCACCAGCTTGAGCGTGTTGTTCTCCACCACCATCAGAGTCAATACATTCCCGCAGAGTTTTGCAACGACTGCCAGGTCGCGGCCACGCACCAGATGCAGCATCGCCAGCGCGGACGGGGTTACGAACCCGGGGAGAAGCCCTGCCGCGCGAAAGGGCGCCTCGTAACGCGCGATGATCTCAACCGGCGCCACCGCCGCCACTACTTCTATTTTCTTATGGGCCGAGGGCTGCGGCCAGTAGCTGCACGCGGCTGAGTCGACGTCGAACGGTACGCTGCGCTTCATGCGGAACCGCACTAGGGAAAGCTGCTCCTTGGCGTCGGACGGGAAGCCATCGAAATCGAGCACCGAAATCCGCAGGCAGTTGTCGGGTAGAATCACCGCCACCGTGCGGCGTTTGCGGCCATCGCTCGCGGGGATGGCAGCCTTCACGGCCGCCGCCAGTTCGTCCGGCATCAGGATGTTGTCCCGCAGCGGCGAAACGGAAATCGTGCCGGGCGTCAGGGGGCGGAACTGCACAGCCGGCAGCGGTTCCGAGGCGCTCCTGGCGCCCAGGCTGGCCACGGCGATGCCCTTCCCGGAAATCTCGAAGGCGAGGGCCGGCGGCGGGTCTTTCAAAAACGCAATAGGATTCATGAAC
>JBOGMR010000800.1:0-5258 GCA_050746825.1 Bryobacteraceae bacterium
ATGGTCGCGGCTTCCATGAGAAGGCCGGCCGCTGTCAAGCACTTTTTTCGTGCGCAAGCTGTTTTCTAGAGACACTCCCAGCTGGGCGCTTGTTTCAGCGCCGACCAGCGGGAGGCGGATCAGCTCCCTCAACCCGAACTCAACCTTTATTAGTTAGAAAGGTTTTTAGAACGCCTCGAGCTCGGCACCTCGTTGCGGCGCCGACCAACGGGAGGCGAGCCCTGAAGTCCTCCTTTCACTCGCTTTGCATTTTCGCGTCTCTTTGCCTGAGCTGGAAACGTCGCTCTGGTCTGGCTTCCCTTTACCAAAGTTTTGCTGTTTGTCGCGATGCTTCCATCCGCACTCGTTCGTGAGCCGCTCCAGGCGGCTGGTGCATGGATAGTTCCTCAATTCAGCGGGTGCTGCTATCTCGGTAGCGATCTCACCTCGTACTGCCGTGAGGCGGATCTGCCGCGACCGCGCAGTCACCCGAACTCGGCTTCCTTCAGCAAAGGAAAATTCCATGGTTTCCAACTCAAGCGCTTGGCCCCGCGACTACGCCGCGGTCTTCTTGCGGGCTGGCTTCGCCTTCTGGGCGGCTTTCGCCTTCTGGTTGTACAACGGGTCGTACTTGGCTCCCGTCTTCCACAACCGATGCAGCAACACCGCCAGTTTCCTCGCCACCGCCACCTTGGCCCGCTTCCGCGCGTTCTTCCCTCCTCGCTTGGACAGCTTCAACCCAAACCGTTTCAGATCGCTGTCCGGCGCATTCTGCCGAAGCGCGCAGTGCGCCGCTTGCACCAACAGGCT
This sequence comes from Bryobacteraceae bacterium, assembly GCA_050746825.1. Lineage (GTDB taxonomy): Bacteria > Acidobacteriota > Terriglobia > Bryobacterales > Bryobacteraceae > JBOGMR01. Next base: position 790 of record JBOGMR010000800.1, read on the forward strand.
GCGCAGGTAGCCGTCTCCTTCTTTGGTGATCCGCAACTGTGGCTCGCTCTGGCCCGAATTCCGTCGTCCCGGCCGCATCCCCAAATACGGTCCCACCTCTCGGCTGCGCTCAAACCGCTCGGGATTATCCAGCGTCAGCACGAACGTCAACGCGATCACCGGCCCCACTCCGTACACCTGCATCAATCGCTCGGTTTCCGGATATCGCTCTTTACACAGCACCGCGATCTGCACATCACAGCTCGCGATCTGTTGGCTCAGGACAGCCGCGCTCTCCAATACTGGCTTCAGCTTCTTCTGCAAATCTGGGCTCAATCCTCCAGCCGACGCCGGATTCACCCTCTCGGCCTCACACCCCGGCAGCCGTTCCCCAAGGCTCTTCACCAATCCCCGCGCCGTATTCACCAGCATCGTCCGCGCTCGCACCAGCGCCGCTCTCGCACGGATCACCACCAGGTCCGCTTGCGCTTCCTCGCCCCGATGTTGGATCGGCGCCATCAGCTTCACGTCCGCTCGCCCCAACCGCGCCAGCGTCTCGGCATCCATCCGATCATCTTTCGAACTACTCTGGCTGATCAACTTCACCTTGCGCGCATTCGCCACGATCACTTCATGCTGGGCCTCCTGCGCGCACCGGCTCACCCACGGCGAGTGCGTCCCGGTCTCCATCACTACTCGACTCCGCTCCTGCGCCTGAAAGAACTTCCCAAACTCCTCCCGATCCGTCAGCACACTGGCTTCTTCCACCACCTCTCCTCGCTTATTGAGAACGCAGTAGGAGCTCTCCTCATCGCCCAGATCCACTCCAATCGTCCAGTTCGGGATTCGCCCTGACCTGGCTTTCCTCTGATGCTTGCTCTGTTTTCTGTGCCGCGGTTTCGTCATCCGCGGCGTCGTGTTACGCTTCTTCATACCGGCCTCTTTCCGATTGCACCTCGAGTGCGCAATCTGCTGGAAGCTTATCGCTTCCGCTTCGGGGAGGCCGGCCTTCTCATCTCATCTCGGTATCGGTTTCTGAGCCACGACCGTTAGGGAGTGTCATTGGCATACGCAAACAGTAACGGCGTCGTGTTTAACCCCAGGCACGCGAACGGACCCGGTTACGGAGCGGTACAATCGTCGTCTGATGGCCAGAACGAGAGTACTTGCCCTGGGCTTAGTGTCGCTGGCCGCCTGGGCCCAACAGCTTCAGTTTTCGGAAACCAGCCTCACTTTCTCCGCGGCCGCAGGGGGAGACGCCGCGCCCCAGCGGTCGATTGCCGTCACGTCTTCGAATCAGACCCCAATCCAGTTCTCAGTTCGAACCGACGGCGGCGCCGCGAACATCCCGGCGCCGGCCTGGCTTTCCGTGAAGCTACGCAACGCGACCACGCCGGCAAGGCTTGTCGTATCGGCGGAGCCTTTGTCTCTACCGCCCGGAGCCTACCTGGCGAGGATCGTGATTCCCGAGGGCGCGACCTCCGGCGCTACGGTGATCCCCGTCACTCTCAATTTGGGCGCTCGTCCTCCCGAACTGGAGGTTTCGCCCAGATCTCTGCGATTCATCGCTCGCGCCGATGGCCCCCCCGCCGAGCGCGTCGTCTTCGTCCGGAACGCCGGGGGTGGCGGGCCATTAGCGTTTACTGCCGGCTTGAAAAAAACCCCACCGAACGGGAGTAGTGTGATTCCGAGCCAGGGCCGCACAGAGCCCAACGCGCCGATCCCCGTTCGTGTCACCTTCAATGTGACTGGTTTACTTCCCGGGTTCTACCGCAAGATCCTTCGCGTCGAATCGAACGGCGGCGGTTCCCACGAGATCCCACTCGGGCTCTTCGTGCTGGGGAGGGATTCCGTGCTGGGTGTCTCGCCTTCCGGCCTGGTGCTTGGAATGCGGCAGGGCAACGGCACATCGCTGACGCGCAACCTGACGATCTCCGCGGTGGGATTCGAAACCATCAACTGGACCGCGGAACTGGTCCAGGGCGACGATTGGCTCAACCTGTCCGCCCGTAACGGAGTCTCCCGGCCCACAGACCCGAGCCAGGTTCGGATTTCCACCGAGAACGCCAGCCTGGCTGCCGACGATTATTATGCGCTGATTCGTGTGAGCTCGCCTCAAGCGCCCAACTCGCCGGTGTTTGTGCCGGTGGTATTGAACGTCCTGCCGCCGAACGCGCGCCTCGACCCCGATCCTTCGCCCGAGGGGCTTTTCTTCGTCGCGCGAGCCGGGCAGCCCCCGCCCGCCCCCCAGTCGGTCGGCGTCTTTGCGAGCTCCAACGCCACGGTTGGCTACCAGTCGTCGGCAACCACGGATGACAACTCGGGATGGCTTTCGGTTTCGCCCGCGAACGGCACGACTTCGCGGCGAACAGGCCAAGCGGCCGTTTCCGTCACTCACGCCAATCTCCGGCCCGGTATCTTCCGCGGCGAGGCCAGCATTTCGCTGTCAACCACGGAGATTCGTTCGGTCAACGTGGTTCTGATAGTGCTGCCCGCGCTTCCCGGCCGCGCGGCGGAAGGGTGCACGCCCACGCGGCTCGCTCCCATTGCGACAGATCTGGTGGCCAGCTTCAATGTCCCCGCTTCCTGGCCCGTCCCTCTCGCGATCCGGCTGTTCGACGACTGCGGCGATCCGGTGCTCAACGGTCAGATCGTCGCCAACTTTTCCAATGGCGATCCGCCGTTGAACCTGTCGTTGAACCACCCGAACGGGACGTACTCAGGCACATGGGTGCCGCGAAGTTCTGCGGCGCAGATGACAGTCGCCGGTCGCGCCACCGCGCCGGGCCTGCCTGTGGCCGTCATCGAAATGACGGGAGCCATCCGCGGCAATAAAGCGCCGGTGCTCACCGACGATGGAATCGTCAACAACCTCAACCCGCAGCCCGGAGGGGCGCTCGCGCCGGGGACTGTCGTGCAGATCTTCGGATCCGATATGGCGTCTGTCGATCGCGAAACCGGCACCGTACCGCTCCCGAAGTCGTTCAACGGAACCAGAGTGCTCATCGGCGGCGTCGAAGCTCCGCTCTACTTCGTCAGCCCGGGCCAGATCAACGCGCAGATTCCCACCGAGCTGCCGGCCGAGCGGCTGACTCAGGTGGTCGTGAGCGCCAACGGCGCCTTCGCGATTCCTGACACGATCGCGCTGACGCCGGTTCAGCCCGGCGTTGCAGCCTTCGCCGACGGCCGCCTGATCGCCCAGCACACGGACTTCAGCCTGATTTCTTCGAGCGCGCCCGCGCGGCCGGGGGAATTCATCGTCATCTATTTGACGGGGATGGGCGCCACCGATCCACAGGTCGCGAGCGGCGCGCCGTCACCTGCTATGCCCGCCAATGTCAAGTTCAAACCGCTGGTGACGATCGACGGGAAGAGCGCCCAGATTCTGTTCGCCGGCTTGACCCCGGGCGGAGTCGGCCTTTATCAGATCAACCTTCAGGTTCCAGCAGACTCGCGCAGCGGCGATCTCGCCCTGGTCGTCGAGCAGGAAGGAGCGCAGAGCAACACGACGGTCCTCCCGGTTCGATAAACTCTCGAAAAAAAATGCGGCACGCAATCCAGCGATTTTTCATTGTTTCTTTCTTTCTGGCGGCCTCGATGCCGGCGCAGGTTTCTCCCCCTACGATTCAGACTCAGTCCCCCTTGCCGTCCGGGACGCAGGGGGCGCCATACACCACCAGCTTTACCGCCTCCGGTGGATCAACGCCGTACGAGTGGACTGTCAATCCAGGATCCATTTTGCCGAGTGGCCTGACGCTGTCGACCGCCGGTGTACTCAGCGGCACGCCCCTAGCGAGCGGCTCCTTCTCGTTTACGATCCGCTGCAAGAGTGCGGGCACCCCAAGCGCCCCGGCGTCCACCAAGTTCTTCCAGTTAGCGATCGCGCCGCCACCGTTGCAGATCACGACCTCGTCGCTGCCGAACGGCACGGTCGGCAGCGCTTATCCGGCGCCCAAGCTCGATGCCACGGGGGGACAGCCGCCGTACACTTGGGGGCTTGCGGTTGGCTCGGGTCCACTGCCTGGCGGTCTTCAGATCAGTGGGGCGGCCATTACGGGCACTCCGAATGCTGCAGGAACGTTCACCTTCACGTTGCGAGTCACCGATGGCGCGGGAGCGAGCGCGACGCGGGCGCTTTCGATCACGATCGTGGGACCTCTCACGATCACGACGAACTCGCTGCCGAACGCCACCCTCAACGTTTCGTATAACGCGACTCTGGCGGCAACGGGAGGAAGCGGCGCCGGGTACGTGTGGGGGTTGGCCGCCGGAAGTGCCAACCCGCCGCCCGGCCTGATCGTCAACCGGACCGGAACGATCACCGGCACGCCCACACAGCAGGGAACCTTCCAGTTCATCGTGCAGGTTTTCGACAGCCAGGAAAACTCCGCGACGCGTACGCTATCGATCACCGTCGGCCAGCTCACAATCACCACCGATTCGCTTCCCCAAGGCACGACGCAGAACCCGTACAACCAGCAGCTCCAGGC